>JAAURB010000113.1 GCA_012033335.1 Oscillatoriales cyanobacterium RM2_1_1 | reverse complement strand
TCGGGAGACTATTAAAATCTCCAGTTGAGCCCTGCCCGATCAAATAATCCCCCTGGTTAAGGGGGATTAGAAAATCTTTAACTGACACAATAGGCAAGCTGCCTGTAGTACCAGACTTTCATCTGATTGGATAGGCGTTCCTGAGGGAACAACCCCAATGGGCAAAAACTAGAGTCACCGGAATCGCTAACGTTTGAAATATTGCTAAACCTTGAAGTAGGCTGCAACTATTAGGGATGAGTCTGCAATGACTCTGCAATTTCAGGCGGGGGCGCTGTCCAATGACACGCCATGCTTGGAGAGAACCTCTTGCAACTGACTTTCTTGATCCTTGGATAGGGAAGTCCGAATCACTTTTCCACCATAGGGAGCGATTTCTTCTAGCACTTTGTCTGGAGTCACCTTCCGAATCAGCACGAACAGGGCAGAAGTGCCAGGCTGCATGGTTTCTCCCAATTCCTTCATGAACTTATCATCCACGCCAATATCTGTCAAAGCACCACCAACGGCACCACTGGCTGCCCCCACTGCTGCCCCTAGAACGGGAGCGAGAAATAAAGTGCCAATCAGTAAACCCCAGAAACCACCGCTGAGGGCTCCTGCTGCGGGCAGATTGACGGCTTGCTTCAGCTTGACTTTACCCTCTTTGTCCTTGACGACAACGGCGGCATCTTCTAGTTCAATCAGGTGTTCCCGTTGCAGCTTAGCCAGGGTCAGGCGGACTTCTTCGGCTTTGAACTCATCATCGTAGGCGATCGCCACTAAATCACTCATGGATTTTGCTTCCTTGAAAGTTACTTGAAAATAACATAGTTCCTATAGAGGAGTTTATAGAAAAGCGGATTTTTCTAAAATCCCTCCCTGGGCAGAGGCGATATTCAATGTAAAAAATTGTCAGATGGGCAATACACCCATCTGAAATTCATTCAACCTCTAGCATGAGCCCCTGGCAGAGCTATTAGTAGGGCCACTTCCAGTTGGCCACCTCTTCGTTATCCTTGCCATGGACATAAGCATAGTTGAGGTTCTCAATGATGGCATTCTTCATCCGTTCCTTGACGTGGGCTGCTGCTGAACCCAGTTTGGGAACCCGATCGATGACATCAATTACCAGGTTAAACCGGTCAATCTGGTTGTTGATCGCCAGTTCCAGGGGAGTATTGATGTTGCCTTCCTCTTTATAACCCCGAACATGAATTCGTTCCTGATTCGTCCGGCGGTAGGTGAGCTTGTGGATCAACCAGGGATAACCGTGGAAGTTGAACATCACTGGCTTGTCAGGGGTAAATAGACTATTAAAGTCTCGGTCAGATAGACCATGGGGGTGTTCAGTCTCGGGCAAGAGCTTGAACAGATCCACCACATTGATAAACCGGACTTTGATATGGGGGAACTCTTCCCGCATGATTGCGGTAGCCGCCAATGCTTCCCTGGTCGGAATGTCGCCGCAGCTTGCCATGACCACATCAGGAATGTCAGGCTCTACCCCACAATCATCATTACTGGCCCAATCCCAAATGCCGATCCCTTTGGTGCAATGTTTAACCGCTTCCTCCATGTTGAGATATTGGAGATGCTTTTGTTTGTCTGCCACAATCACGTTCACGTAGTTCTTACTCCGTAAGCAGTGATCCCCAACGGAGAGCAGGCAGTTGACATCTGGTGGAAAGTAAACCCGAGTCACATCGGGGCTCTTATTGGTCACTAGGTCAACGAAGCCGGGATCTTGATGGCTAAACCCATTGTGATCCTGCCGCCAAACCGTGGAAGATAACAGGATGTTCCAGGAGGAAATAGAGGCTCGCCAGGGCACATGATGCTTACAAATATCCAACCACTTGGCGTGCTGGTTGAACATGGAATCGATCACATGGGCAAATGCTTCATAGGTATGAAAAAATCCATGCCGTCCCGTCAACAAATACCCCTCTAGCCAGCCCACCAGGGTATGTTCACTCAGCATCTCCATCACCCGACCATCGGGAGAAAGTTCACCGCCGTCCATGTCTTCTGGCTTATATTCTGCCATCCAGGTTTTTTTACTCACCTCATAAATCGGGTTCAGCCGATTAGAAGCGGTTTCATCGGGGCCAAATACCCGAAAGTTAGTCATGTTGTGCTTCATCACATCTCGCAGGAAAAAGCCCAAATACTTAGTATTCTCAGCTTCGCTGCGACCATGATCTCGGACATCAATGGCATACTCCCGAAAATCAGGCATCTTCAGATCTTTACGGAGTAGACCACCATTGGCATGAAGGTTGGCGCTGATCCGGCGATTGCCCGTAGGGGATAACTCCTTCAGGTCAGGGCGAAACTTGCCCTCCTCCGTGAATAGATCCTCCGGTCGATAGCTTCGCAACCAATCCTCTAATAACCGCAGGTGAGAAGGATTGGTTTGCATATCTGACATCGGCACCTGGTGCGCTCGCCAGTAACCTTCCACCTTGTGTCCATCAATTTCCTTGGGGGCTGTCCAGCCCTTGGGAGTCCGAAGAATAATCATCGGCCAGCGGGGCCGCTTGGCTTCTCCAGTGCGGCGGGCTTCCTCTTGAATGGCACGGATCTGGTTGATGCTGTGCTCCAGGGTAGCAGCCATCTTTTGATGGGTGACTGAGGCATCATCTCCATCCACATGCTCAACGACGTAGGGGGTATAGCCATAACCGACAAACAAGCTCTCCAATTCTTCTGGGGTAATCCGGGACAAAATGGTGGGGTTAGCAATCTTATAACCGTTCAGGTTGAGGATCGGCAGTACAGCACCATCCCGAATCGGGTTGAGGAACTTATTAGAATGCCAGGAAGTAGCCAGGGGGCCTGTTTCCGCTTCCCCATCTCCGGCCACCGCCGCCACGATCAGATCAGGATTATCAAACACTGCCCCATAGGCATGGGAGATGCTATACCCCAGTTCTCCGCCCTCATGGATTGAACCAGGAGTTTCCGGAGTGCAATGGCTACCAATATGACCTGGAAAGGAAAACTGCTTAAAGAACTTCTGTAATCCTTCAGCATCTTCGCTCTTGTCTGGATAGACTTCAGAATAGGTTCCCTCCAGGTAACAAGGAGCCAGCATTCCAGGGGCACCATGACCTGGCCCTGCCATCATCACCACGCTGAGATCAAGCTTCTTGATCAATCGGTTCAGATGAACATAGACGAAGCTCAGAGCTGTACTGGCTCCCCAGTGACCAAGCAAACGGTATTTGACATGCTCTGCTCTCAGAGGCTCTCGTAAAAGCGGATTATCTCGCAGGTAAATCATGCCCAAAGCCAGATAGTGGCAGGCATTCCAATACTCATGGGTTTTACGGAGTTCATCCTCATTGAGAGGATTAGTAATTTCTGTTGGAATATGAGGTGCTGCTACCATAATTCTGATTCCAGTAAAATGGGACAATTTTTATTGAGATTCTGGTGTTACAGGATACTTTTAAGCAATAACTTGCACAATCCTTGCCCTGTATCCTACAACAAAAATTGTAAGTAAACTCTTGGTTTTAGCTTAAGGAAACCATAGGTCATACAAGCATCAATTAAAAATCAAATAGTACGGATTAGCAAGCCTTTTCTGTTTTCTTCAGGTTTACTTTAAGGATCATCAAACCTTAACCTGAGTTTAAGGTTTTTTTTAGAATTTCCCTGGAATAACTTGATACTTTAGATACAAAATACCTGAATACATCCCTAAGCACATCTAAAGGGTATTTGAGAAATCGGATTTATCGCCCGATCTATCGGGTGATGCCGTCTGTTTTCCACTAACGTCGAAATCAATTAGTTCGGTATACTTGAGCTGGCCTAGAATACTTAATCCAGTCAACAATCAGGTCAAAACCAAAGTCTAAAAGCTTAGCTTGAGTCCAATTCAAGCTCCAACTGAGTTCTGGTTCAGTTCTGATGCAGTTCTGCTGAGACGTTTAAATTATAAGCCTGAAACTACTATGAGTCTAAAGCTGTATTTCCTCAGGCATGGGGAAACTACCTACAGTCAAACCGGAGGATATTGTGGTCGCCTGGATCCTGAGTTGACCACTGAAGGGTCAAAAATGGCCAGGCAATTTGCCAAGGCTTACCATGCTTTGCCGTGGTCAGGGGCATTTGTCAGTCCATTAAAGCGTACCGTGGCTACGGCCAAACCTCTGTGTGAAGCTATTAATCTGGAAATGGAACTGCGAGATGGGCTGAAGGAAATTTTTTATGGTGCGTGGGAAGGAGAAACCCCTGAGACGGTTAATCAAAAGCACCATGACGAATATGTCCGCTGGCTGACTGATCCAGGCTGGAATGCCCCCACTGGCGGAGAAAGAGCTATTGATATTGCCCGTCGTTCGGCTGAGGTTATCCAGGAAATTCAGCAGCGATTTTCTACGGGGAATGTGCTTGTAGTGTCCCACAAAGCTACCATTCGGATCATGATTTGCAGCTTGCTTGGGATTGATGTTGGGCGATTTCGCGATCGCATTGCGATGCCCGTCAGTGGTCTGAGCTTGGTTGAAATAGGGCCCCATGGCCCACTGATGCACAGTCTGGCTGACCGATCCCATCTGGATGAAACCCTGCGATCGCGCCTGGGAACCTGAGAATTATTCAATAGAGTCAATCGAACAACCGCCTCAACTGTTTCTCAGCCGATCAGATGCCTGAACCATAAAACTTTCATCTGATTTGATAGAGATTCTTAAGTATTGAATGCTGAAAGTTGAAAGCTCATCATTAGGAGTGATGAATTGTGAGAATCAGGAGTTCAAAACGAGTAGAAAAATTGGTTCATGATTTTTTAAGTGAGTTGTTCTTGAATGCATTACTTTTGTGAATGTTCAGGTTGTCTCGCTGTTGAACTAGCTTTAAGTTGTGGTTTTTTTGTTCTGGAGAAGGATAAGTTGAAAGGACAAGTTAGGAGGTAAGGCCCTGAAATTAAGTTTTATAAGTCCCAGTTGTATCTTAATTCTCCGCTGCAAGGCTATGTAAATTTAATTAGCTCTCAACTCCCCATTCACTAATCATATTAATCATATTAATCATATCAATTATATTAATCATGAAAATTCTAGTTCTAAATGCGGGTTCTAGCTCTCAGAAAAGTTGCCTTTACAGCTTAGAAGCAGACTCTTTGCCCCAAAAGCATCCTGATCCGATTTGGGAGGCCACAATTGATTGGACAGCATCCCCTGAGTTTGGCTTGATGAAGGTTAAAGCCAATGGAGTCAAGCAGGAAATCAAGCTTGATCCCGGGAAAAAACCAGATGGAATTGCCCAAATGCTAGACACTTTAGTTCAAGGAGAAACCAGGGTTCTAGAGCAATTAACCGAGATTAATGTTGTGGGTCATCGAGTAGTCCATGGGGGATCAGAATATTCTGAAGCGATTCGGATTACTCCAGAGGTTAAAGCCGCGATCGCTCAATTAATTCCCCTAGCCCCCAGCCACAATCCAGCTCATTTAGAGGGCATTAATGCCATTGAAAAAATCCTGGGAGCGGTGCCTCAAGTGGCGGTATTTGATACAGCCTTTCACAGCAAGATGCCCAAATCGGCGGCGGTTTATCCGATTCCCTATGAATGGTTTGAGCGAGGAATTCGTCGCTATGGTTTTCATGGTACCAGCCATAAATATTGTGCAAATCGAGCCGCCCAACTTTTAGGCCAACCCTTAGAGATGGTGCAGTTGATCACCTGTCACCTCGGCAATGGGGCTTCTCTAGCGGCGGTTCGACAGGGCATCAGTGTAGATACCACCATGGGATTTACCCCCCTGGAAGGGCTGATGATGGGTACTCGCAGCGGTTCGATTGACCCGGCAATCTCAATTCACCTGATTCGAAATCATGGCATGAGTGCAGACCAGGTTGACCACATGCTCAATAAAGAGTCCGGGTTGAAAGGGATTACTGGAGTTTCAGGGGATATGCGCTACGTGGCAGAAACCATGGAGCAAGGGGATAAACGGGCCAAACTGGCATTTGAGATGTTTAGTCATCACTTGAGAACGGCTATCGGCTCCATGTTGGGAAATTTGCATCGTCTCGATGCCCTGGTTTTTTCTGCCGGGATTGGGGAACATTCTGCTGTTGTCCGTCAGGCCGCCTGCGCCGGATTTGAATTTCTGGGAATCACCCTTGATCCAGAGAAAAATGCCCATCCTGAAATGGATTCAGATATTTCTACCGCAGATTCTCGGGTGCGGATTTTCGTGATTCATACCGAGGAAGATTGGGCGATCGCTACGGAATGTTGGAATATCCTGGGATTGTAAAATAGCCGAGACGGCTGTTTCCCCGGAGGCAAGAAGGCTGTACCACGAGATGAGTTACAACCATCTAATTATTGCTACCCGTGGGAAGCTGGTTCCAGATTATTTTTATGGTTTTTATTTGTTTCTGAGAAATGGATTCTGAAGACTTTTAGGTTGAAGTTTGGTTGTATAAAGAGTAAGTTGTCCAGCTTGAAGAGTTGATACCTCGGGGGTTGGGGAGGCGCTCCAGCTCAATTGCAGGGTAAGCTGAAACATGGCTGTTAGAATTCCCGCCGTGATGAACCTTTCAAATACACCTTTAAACATAAGTTCAGACCTCAAACTCAGCACCTTGGATAGCATTAATCCTACCGAGGTGCAGCTTGATTTCCAGTGATTTGATCCCCTCCTCTCCTATGACTCCCATCGGATAAAACCTGTGACCCATCTCACTGTCATGGATCCGAGGTTGATATCGAGTTCAAACAACTCCCCTCACTAAAGATTCAACTGAGGATCCAAAATTAAAGCAAGATCCCCGGTTGCAAACTACACTCTACCGTCCCCACAACGGTAAAATATGCCAGTAAGAGGTCTTGTTGAACCACAAGGGAGGATAAAATGCTGGCTTATATTCTGCGATCGCAGTGGGTTTGGGAAGTGTTGCCCTATACATGGCAGCATTCTTCTTTCCTGAAGTTCACCGTAAAGGAGACTTTATCTGGAGTGGGGTGGGGCTATTTTATGCTCTGATTTTATGGGCTTGTGCGGGGCGGATCACGGGAGCAGTATTGCTCGGGCAGGGGGCTAGCGTTTCTCTGATTGGCTGGTTAGGATGGCAAGCCATCACCTTGCGCCGGGCTGTAGCACCGGTAGGGAACCGAACTCCCGTCCCGGCCAATGTTCAACAACAGCTTACGAATGTGTTGCAGACTCCACCGATTGCAGCGGCAACAAATTTACAACCGATGTCCTTTGATGGGACTGGTGATGGGACTGGTGCAACAACTAGTGATGCGGCTATCAATCCATCTAGTGGTCATCCATCTCCTGATAATGCGTCTACGGGTCTGGCAGCTAATCCATCGACGGAGATTACGGTTGAGGATTCTCTCGCAACCCCAACCGAGGCCCCAATCCAGAATGTTGACTTAGATCGGGCTCAAGCCCCTACAACTCAGACCTGGAAGCCGGTGGTCGAAACCGGCGAGATCAGTAATGCCAGTGATGTTCGATCCATTGCCGAACCCGATGGGGCTGATGACGAGGAATTTCCGGGGGAAATTCCCGAAGCTGAGATTTCTGATGCGGTAGACTTTGGGGCGGCTCAATCTGGCCTTCAGGCTACTGCAGCATCGGCCTCGGTTCCTCAACCAATAACGCAACCTGCCGGGCAATCCGGTGGATTCTCCAGGACTATCAATACCATTATCGGAACCATTTCGGGAGCGATCACCGGGCTGATCGGGGCGATCGCTGGATTATTCACCAGATTCTCTAGAAAAAATAACCCCCAATCCCCGACCTCATCTTTGACCTCCGCTTCCCGAACGACCTCCCCAACCGGGGCTGGCAATTTACAGCAGCGGATCGAGGCCATTCAGGATTCAGAGCTGGTTTCAGGTGCTAGAGCTTCCCTAAATCAAGCGGCTCAGAAAGTCGCTGATGTGGTCGAGGACATCAAAGATTCGGAGCTGGTTTCAGAGGTGAAAGACTCTCTAGGCAAGGTAGCGGAGAAAATTACCGATGGGATTGAAGACATCAAAGATTCAGAGCTGGTTTCGGAGGCTAGGGAATCTCTCGATGAAGCGACTCAGACGATCAGGGACAAAGCTGAAGATATAGTTGAAGGCTCTGCTGCAACCCTTGCAAATCTGGCGGAAGGGGCTGCCGATAGACTAGAGAAGGTTTCTGAAAAATTGGATGATGTAGCCGCATCTGTTTCTGAACCGACCTCTGAACCTATCTCTGAAACAATTCCTCAAGCCGTTTCAGAACCCGAGACAGTCGGAACAACGATTGAGCTAGGTGTTCAAGCAGAAGTTGCCCCAGACATTCAAACAGAAAGTCAGCCAGAAGTCAGTTCCCAAACCCCGGATGAAAGTCCAGATCCCAGCGCTTCTGTTGTACTGGAAATTATTAAACTAGAAGATGATCCAACAACGGAGATCCCCCCGGAAACTCTAGAGGTGGCCAAAAACCTGAAGTCTGGGGAGGTTCAACCGCCGATTGCATCCCCAGATCTCGACACCCATCCGGTTGAACCCCAGGAGAATCCTGTCCTGAAACGGCCCAAGCCCCCTGGTTCAGGTCGTAAGAAAGTCACTCCGAAGCCTATTGAAAAACCTGACCTGGATAATCTAGATGCAGATAAAAAGTAACGGCTCCACCTGGCGCTGTATGAAAAACTGTGGAGCCTGCTGCAATCTTGAGCCAGCGGATCGCCCGGATCTAGACCAGTATCTCTCCCCTGTAGAATTAATCCAATACCTCGGTCTGGTGGGGGAAGGGGGATGGTGCATTCATTTTGACCATGAAACTCGGGAATGTCAGATTTATTCTGATCGCCCCCGGTTTTGTCGGGTCGAGCCGGAGGTTTTTTATGATCTCTATGGGACTGAGCCGGAGGAGTTGAATGATTTTGCCATTGCCTGTTGCCAGGAACAGATCGGGGAGATGTATGGCGATCGCTCCCCTGAACTGTCTCGATTCAATCAGGAAATAGCAGAACCTCGATTCTGACCTTGCCACTTCGTGATCAATCTGAAAAGATTGAGGGGAATGGAACCTATTGCACTTTCCTCAACTCCTCCGAAAATTGCCCGAGTAAAATTGCTGTGAACTTGACAACTCCTTCCGACCCCTCCCTGGAAACTTCCATGGCTTCAGACGGTTTACCCTCTGACAACCTGGAACTCTCTAGCTCTGTAGCTAATATCCCAGTCCGATCGACTCCAGCAAGATTCTCTGGAGATTGGGCAATTTTTAGCTCAACTTTTATTACTATTTTTTTAGCGGAGATTGGCGATAAGACTCAGGTGACCACCCTGTTGATGACGGCAGAATCCCACAATCCCTGGGTGGTGTTTGCTGGGGCGGGAACGGCTCTGGTATTGACCAGCTTGCTGGGGGTATTAGTGGGACAATGGCTGGCTCAACGGATCACCCCGCGCACCTTAGAGCGATCGGCGGGAATCAGTCTATTAGTGATTGCTGTCTTGTTAATCTGGGAAGTTTTCCAATCATAGGGAAGGGATGCATGGATTGGCAATTGTTAGGTCTAAGTTTTGTTGCCATTTTTTTATCTGAATTGGGAGACAAGAGTCAGGTGGCGGCGATCGCCCTGAGCGGCACGTCAAAATCTCCCAAAGCCATTTTTTTAGGCACTGCGGCGGCATTACTCCTGGCCAGCTTTTTGGGGGTGATTGTCGGAGAAAGTTTTGCTAATTTTTTGCCAGCCCGAGTAGTCAAACTGGCGGCGGCGATTGGGTTTCTGATTTTGGCAATTCGTCTGCTCTGCCCGGGCCAGAGGAGCTTCAATCCCTCGACCCAGGCGACGAGTCTGTAACTTACGATCCAGATTGAAACCAGATTAAAACCAGATCGAACTCAAACTGAACCCAGACTAAAATGCTGAAGGTTCCATCATTGCTCTAAAATTGTTTCTGGACTTGCAGACTCGCGAAATATCAAAATTATGCCTGTTTTCCAAAATTTAGTGGCTGTAGGAGTGAGTGGAATCATTACATTTGTTTCCCTGGGAGAGGAGGCCATGGCAAAGGTTGGCAGCTATGCCATCGCAGCAACTCCAATCAGAGCTTCAAATAAATTCTCACTCGAGAACTCCACAGTTGCTCCTGGCTTCAAGCAGACTCCTCTGAAACAACCCTTAACTCTGCAAAATCCATCGGAATCCTCAGAAAATCCGAGTCCATCTCCCCTGGCCGAGGCCCCATCCCCAGAACCCCAGGAGGAACCCCTTGAGTTGAGCAAGGTGTCGGCAGCCCAAAAAGAAACTGCCTTGAGGTTACTCAGTCGGTTCAAGCGTGACCGGACTAAACATCAAAATCCTGCGAGAACCCCTACGCCAACCCGGGCCACTTCAAATATCCTGGCCAGTCAAGCTCAACCTGACCGGACTCAGGCCCATGGAGCTGGATTTCTGCCTGAGGACTTTAAACAAAATTCACTCAAGCTTCAACCCCAGGGAAATTTGGCCCAGAATCTTCTGGGCCAGAATTCTCAGGTTCAATGGGTCAAGCCTGATGCCTCTGAAAAAAGCACGCTTTCCGCATTGCCCCAACAGCCTAAACAGAGTCCCATTAAGGTTTGGTCTGATCTGGTTCAAGCTGATCCAGTTGCTCAGTCCCCCGCCTCTAGTTCAACGGTGATCGAAACGGCCACTCCTGCCGATTCTCTGGCCGTGCCTCAGGTCAGTCCTCCTGTCAATTCTGCTGGTGCGGCTCCCCTCCCTGGGCCAACGATTGAGAATACTGAAAACCCTAACACCCCTGGGAACAGTCAGAATACTCCTCAAAATCCCCCCAAACCCAACCTGGATTTTCTCTATCCCCTGACCCCGGAACAAATCTCCCAGGTTGCTGAACCTGTTCTCCAGATCCCCGATCTGACTCCGCCTACAGATCCCTTTCCGCCCCCCACCCCCAATGGCACCCTAGAGACTGATCCCCCTGCCATCGTGTTGCCCAGTTCTAACCTGCTATACTTTCCCACCGAAGCAGATCAGGTTGAGATTCAAGAAACTGTTCCCCTCACCCTGGCCCAATCCCTAGATCTGGCCCTGCGTAATAATGAAAACCTCAGAGTGTTTGAGCTTCAGGTTGAGCAAGCTTTAGCACAACTGCGTCAGGTTCAAGCTGATCTATATCCCACCCTTTCTTTTAGCTCGAGCCTAGCCCGGACAGAGAGTGCCAATACGACAATTGCGACCCGTGCTAGCAATCGGCGAGTTCGGACTGTCAATAGACAAAACCAGTTGATCAACGAATTGCAAAATCAAGAGCGAGGGGCAGCAAATCCTCCCCTACCACCCCTGCCTTTGCCAGAACCCATCAATACTTCCATCCCCTTTGGGATTGTTACCTTTGACAATGCTTTGCAACTGAGCTATGACTTTGGGATTGATGGTCGGCGAAGCGCCCGGATTCGGACTCAGGAGGCCCGACTGCGCTCGAATGAGCTGGAGTTTGAACAGCAGGCCGAACAACTGCGCTTAGATGTGACTGAAGCCTATTACAACCTTCAGGAGGCCGATGCCAATGTGGCCATTCAAGAGGCTGCTGTCCGCAATGCCCAGAGAAGTTTGGAGGATGCTGAAGCTTTAGAGCGGGCAGGGGTTGGTACCCGGTTTGAAGTCCTTCAAGCTCGGGTGACTCTAGCCAATGCCCAGCAGAACTTAACTAATGCTATTAGTTTACAGCGCCGTCGCCGCCGGGAACTGGCCACCCTTCTCAATGTCAGTCAGAATGTTAATCTGATCACGGCGGATGCGATCGCCCTGGCGGGTTCCTGGGATATCACCCTGGAAAATACAATTTTACTGGCCTATAGAAATCGGGCCGAACTAGAGCAAGAATTGCTCAACCGGGAAATTGCGGAGGCTCAGGAAGATGAAGCCTTGGGAGCGCAACGCCCAAACCTGACGGCCTCTGCCCGATATAATGTCCTGGGTCAATTGTCCGACGATGCCAGCCCCTTTGCTAATCAAGGATGGGCCGATGGCTATTCCTTGCAATTGCAGTTCACCTGGAACTTCTTTGATGGTGGAGCGGCTAAGGCATTGGGACGGCAACAGGAACTTGGAATCGCGATCGCCGAGGAGCGATTCTCCCAACTTCGCAACCAGGTTCGTCTTGAAGTAGAAAGTGCTTTCTATGATCTGCAGGCAAATTTTGAAAATATTGGGGTCGCTGATCTGGGGGTAGAAGAAGCCACGGAAGCGCTTCGTCTGGCTCGATTACGGTTTCAGGCCGGAGTGGGAACCCAGCTTGATGTGATTAACCAGGAAACTGCCCTGACCCGAGCTCAAAACCAACTTCTCCAGGCCATTATTGGTTACAATCGGGCTTTGTCCAGTCTGCAACGGGCTGTCAGTAATTTGCCTGGAAGCAACCTCCAGGATCTGCCTTGATTCTGAACTTGAACTTTACCGTAAAGCTGGCGATGAAGAAACGCTAATCAAATCAGATGAACCCACTCTAAAGCTTTTCTATCAGGTTCCGGATTGAGAAGGGGAGCTTTGAAGGTTGAGATATTAGGGATGGTCAAGGTATTACTCTCTGATTGTTAAAGTTGATAGTGCCTCTCAGCAGGAAAGGCACAATAAAAAAGGCACAATAAAATAAATGTCAGACTGGTTGTTGCTTGAGGTCTGTAGCAGCTTCCCATAGCCCAAGGCTTCCTGAAAGCTAGAGTATCCTACCCCAACGTGGGTTACGCGCCCCGATTTTGCCGCAGCCATTGCTTACTCTTCCTTCAGCTTTTAATGCTACCGAATCCTGCTGTTGAGTATTACCGAATTCCTTGATGTGCCCATTCAGACGAATTGCCGACCTTGGATAGTCTTGAACAACAGTTCTTACAGTGTTTCTGATGCTGCTGGTATTGCGCCACCAACCCCCAAATCCGTACCTCACGGGATTGAAAATCGCTATAAATAAAAGGTCTTGAATCAGATCCCTTGGGTAAAAGTTCTTGAATAAAAATTCTTGGATAAAGCTCTCTTGGATAAAATCAAAATGAAACCAGGATTTCAACCTTCTAATCAACGCTGGAAATTTGTTTATAAACTTGAAAAGTTTTGTCTTGAGGTCACCCTGGGTCTGATATTGGCTGTTTCAGGATTTCCTGCCTATAGCCAGGAAATTCTCGAAAATTCCTCACAATTTTCCTCGCAATTTTCAGATATTCAGGGTCACTGGGCAGAGAGTTGTATTCAAGAATTAGAAAAGCAAAATGTGATTGACGGAGACATGGAAATTCCTAGATTCCGTCCCAACGATCCAATCAATCGAGTGGAACTGGCAATTCTCCTTAACAGCGCTTTTCAGAAGATTGATCCAGTTCGAGATTCCATCAGGTTTGTAGATATTCCTAGTAATTATTGGGCCTATGATGCCGTTCAATCTGCTTATCAGAAAGGGTTTCTTTCTCCCTACATTACCAGCGTGTTTAACCCCACCCTCAAAGTTTCCCGTCTACAGGCTTTAACTGCGATCGCTCAAGGGCTAAAAATCAAGCCTCAAAACTTGAAAGAAGCCCAACTCGCCTCAATTTTTGAAGACTTTGATGCCATTCCAGCGGAATTCAGAACGGCAGTTTTAGCCGCAACAGAAAGTCAACTTGTAGTCAACTATCCGAATATTCACCGCCTCAATCCTAATCAATTGGCAACTCGGGCAGAGGTCGCTGCATTTATTTGTCAGGCCAGGTTTAGTCCTCAATCAATGACTTTAATTTCTGACCAATATATTGCTCGAATTCCTGTTTCCAACTCCCCACCGATCTCCCCCAAGCCAAACTCCGCGATCGCTCCAATTCCTGAAGAATTCAGAACTGAAGAGCCCAGAACTGAAACCTCAAACCCAAATGTAATCACCGCTCCAGAAGCAACATCTTCTGTTACTCAGATGATGGCAACAGAGGATATTGAAGCTCAGCTTTCCTATCATTCTCTCAATCAATTTCGCTATCAAAAAGCTGTCGAGCTTCAAATTATTCGCAGGGGAACTACCCGATTTGAAGCGATTATTGCTTTAATTCCTCGAAGAACCGATCAACAGACTGATCGAGTGCTTGAGTTAAAAATTCAAGACTTAAATAATGATCAGGAGATGGAAATAATCGTAGATTTTGAGACTGTGGATGATCAAAATCAGACACTTTATTATTCAATGATTTATCGCTATGACTCAGTCGAGAAAACCTATGTCCCCACCCAGCAATTCTGGTAATCAAGATTTTTTTCGAATATACCAGAACTGACGCATTGACAGAAGGGCCATTGTATGAATTGAAGGTGTAAGTCCCCTCTGCATCAATGAAAGTCGGTTTCTGAGTAGTTATGCCAGCACTGCCCTGAACTATCCCCAACAAGTTACCCATGAAGGATCGCTAATTATCATTGGGAAGCACAAAATACAGCGTTGGAAACGCTGCTGGAGTACGAGAGGTGGCGGCGCACCGCGCCGCCACCTCTCAAATCTGTACCTCACGTGATTAGAAATCGCTATATAGAACAAAATGCAGAACAAAATGACTTTATCGTGATTCAAGTTCCTAACAATAAATACTGGCTAGCTCATGCAAAAACTACAGAAAATTGGCGTTGCTGAATGATGCAATGAATCATTGCGGAATCGGGACATCCCAGAATTTGAGGTAATGAAGTAGCAACCGAATCGAGTGCTTCAGCATTTCCACGGATTTGGAATAACAGAGCGTCTTGCGA
>JAAURB010000112.1 GCA_012033335.1 Oscillatoriales cyanobacterium RM2_1_1 | reverse complement strand
GTCTGGGGCTTCGCCCCAAGAAGGGGGCACTGCCCCCCTTCACCCCCCCATCAATCTTCTAATTAATTGCGTCAAGCTACTTATATAAAATTAAAAATACAAAACTAAAATACAACATCAGATGAGACGTTAACTGTCTCACCTGATGCTGTATGGCGATCCTAAGTCAGTCGTAAGAAAAGCTAGGGAGGGGTTTGGGGACTTCGTCCCCTGAACCCCTTCTCACGGTCACTTGCGATTGCTATAGTAATCTAAACTATCCAGAAACTAAGGGTTTCGAGGCATTTAGTACAGAGAAGAAGAAGGCTTGTGAACGATGAAGGAAAGAATCTGGCACTGCTTCACGTTATCAAATCCCACTACCCGTACAAAGCACTTGGGATATTGTTGACGGCAGGCTTGAATTTCAGCCATCACTTCCCGCACAGTGGAAACAGAAAACAGAGGTAGCTTCCACATCGTCCAGTAATGCTGTTCTGGATCAGAAGTCTCATTAAACTCGACAGCGGGGATAAAGCCCTGCTCTACCATGTACTGGATTTGCCGATCAATCTGAGCATCAGTCAAAGGTGGCAGATAGGATAGCGTTTCGTAACGACGCTCTTTCGGTAAAGTTTGCATTTTCTAACTCTTCAGTAAGGTTTATCAGACTCAGGCTACCGTTATAGATTGCCCGGATCTTGAGATGTTTCAGAATCCACAGAATCTAAGTTGAGTTCTGGGTGGGGGCTGGCTTCAACGGAAGATAATTGGGTCATCCGTTCCAGATATTGACGACGATGCTCCATATTGGCCTGTTGAATGCTAGCCTGAATCATCTCCGGGAGATAATCCACTACCTCTTCAGCCAAATGTTCCCGCACGGTCATAATCCGAAAGGCTATTTCCTGATTTTCCTTCAGCATTTCTTGAAGGTAAACTTCACCATCTTGAATCTTGCCAGTGGAAGAAAAGCCACTGAGCCAAATCGCCAAACCAGGGTTTGTCTCTCGCAGTTGGGCTGTAATCACCTTTACGGCCTGGTATGTGAGATAACTGGACAGCACCTTGGTTGTGTCTTTTGCAATTTGCTTAATATCCATGTTTGACACCAACCCCTACGAGTCCTGAGGTTTAAACTTTGAGAATAAGTCCTTAGTTTATCGGCTTGTCTCTCAAAATTCATCCCCCAGGGTCTTGATGCCAATCTAGATCGTATCCATGGCTTCAAACTCAAACTTGATTTCCTTCCACAGTTCGCAAGCCACAGCCAGTTCAGGACTCCACTTGGCGGCTTCACGAATGACATCGCCACCTTCCCGGAACAGGTTACGACCTTCGTTCCGAGCCTGAATACAAGCTTCCAGAGCAACCCGGTTTGCCATTGCACCCGGAGCGTTGCCCCAGGGGTGACCTAGGGTTCCACCCCCAAACTGGAGGCAGGAATCATCCCCAAAGATTTCAACCAGGGCTGGCATGTGCCAGACGTGAATACCGCCTGAAGCCACTGGCATCACCCCTGGCATGGATGCCCAATCCTGGGTGAAGAAGATTCCACGGGAACGATCCTGTTCAATGTGATCTTCACGCATCAGGTCAACAAACCCCATGGTGATACCCTTTTCTCCTTCCAGTTTGCCCACAACAGTACCGGAATGGAGGTGATCGCCCCCAGACATCCGCAAGCACTTCGCCAGGACTCGGAAGTGAATGCCGTGGTTGCGCTGACGGTCAATAACCGCGTGCATGGCCCGGTGAATATGGAGCAACATCCCATTATCTCGACACCATCTTGACAGAGTGGTGTTTGCGGTGAAACCTCCGGTGAGGTAGTCGTGCATGATAATCGGGGTCTTGATTTCCTTGGCAAATTCAGCCCGCTGCATCATCTGCTCACAGGTGGGAGCCGTAACATTCAGATAGTGACCTTTCATTTCTCCAGTTTCAGCCTGGGCTTTTTCGATGGCTTCCTGAACAAATAGGAAGCGATCGCGCCAGCGCATGAAGGGCTGAGAGTTAATGTTTTCGTCGTCTTTGGTGAAGTCCAAACCGCCCCGGAGACACTCGTAAACCGCCCGACCATAGTTTTTGGCCGACAGACCTAGTTTGGGCTTGATTGTACAACCCAAGAGCGGACGACCATACTTGTTGAGTTTGTCCCGCTCAACGGTAATTCCATGGGGAGGCCCCTGGAACGTTTTTAGGTAAGCCACTGGAATCCGCATGTCTTCCAGACGCAAACCCCGCAATGCTTTGAAACCAAACACGTTCCCTACAATTGAGGTCAACATGTTGGTTACGGAACCTTCCTCAAACAAATCAAGGGGATAGGCTACAAAACAGAAGTACTGGTTGTCTTCGCCGGGAACCGGCTCAACATGGTAACAACGGCCTTTGTAGCGATCCAGATCAGTTAACAAGTCCGTCCAAACTGTCGTCCAGGTTCCTGTAGAGGACTCAGCCGCAACCGCAGCCCCAGCCTCTTCAGGGGGAACTCCAGGCTGAGGTGAAACCCGGAATGCCGCCAAAATGTCGGTATCTTTGGGTGTATAGTCTGGAGTGTAATAAGTCAGTTTATAGTCCTTAACACCAGCTTTGTAGCCGGATTTGGACTGAGTTTGGGTCTGAGAATAAGCCATAACTCTGTATATCTCCCTTCTTCGGAATCGCTCATTTTCTGGGCATTTCGCCAAGTTATTAAAATAGTATCAAGAAAGTGTTCGGTAATACCTTGAATCTTTTTAAGATTTTCATAATATTTGTTTATGTTTCTTTTCAAAAGGCTACAATTGATGAAAAATTTAAGCATCACCAAAGGTTACAAAAAATATTAAATATTATTAAGTTATTGATGCCCTGAGGTTGAGTTTACTAGATCTGGAATCTGGCAACTTCGAATCCAGATCTGGCTTGGGATCATCTCAAGATCACCGTTAGCAAACTGATCAACATCAAAATCGTGGGCATCTTCACAGATGGAGTCAGATTTTCTGAGAAGTTTGATGATTTTGATTTCAATGATTCTAATGATTTTTCAGGTTTTCTGGCAGGGGTTGGACGGCGCTTTCCTTAACACTCCTCTGCAAAGTCCAGATTTTTCTGGATTCTGGGATAAACTTCAGGTGAATTCAAATTTCAGCCAATCCATCTATACCCAGACTTTCAAGGTTCCTCTCCCATGATTTGCGCCTGAATTAATCCGCATGACTATCACCCTAGAAAGATTCCTGGAATTCCGCAGACAGCCAATACTGAGAGAGCAGTAGTGCTTCGATTTCCTGATGGGTTGTAGGTCGGGCGAACCAGTATCCCTGGGCATATTGACAGCCCCAACGCTGCAAGATTTCCAGTTGTTGTTGGGTTTCGACTCCCTCAGCAATAACGTCCATGGTCAGGCTATGGCCCAAAGCCACGACGGCTTCAGCAATTTTGGCGGTGCCTTGGGGTTGATCCACCTCAGCAACAAAGGAACGATCAATTTTGATGGTACTGATGGGAAAGTAATGCAATCGGCTCAGGGAAGAATATCCCGTGCCAAAATCATCAATACAAAGCTGAATTCCCAGGGCCCTGAGCTTTTCTAATTTGGAAATTGCCCCCTCGGCTTTCTCAGTCAAGATACTTTCTGTGATTTCCAGTTTCAGGCGAGTCGGGTCACACTGAGTTTCCGCCACAATCTGAGCGATTGTCTCTACCAGATCAGTCTGGATCAATTGATGACTGGAGAGATTCACACTCATAAACAAGGGGGATATATCAGGAAACTTCTGATCCCATTGGCGAAGCTGATTGCAGGCTGTCTGCAACACTCTGGTACCAATGGTCTGGATCAGCCCAGTTTCTTCCGCTACTGGAATAAATTGGGCTGGAGAAATGGCTCCCCGCTGGGGATGATGCCACCGAGAAAGAGCTTCAAATCCTGCAATCTTGACGGTTTGAGTGGAAACAATCGGTTGATAATGAAGCTGTAATTGTTGAGTATTGATTGCCCGGCGCAGGTCATTTTCCAGTTGGAGCCGTTCTGATTCAGGACTCGTCGGTTGGTTTTTGGCCCCTGAAGAATCCGGGGGGTCTGGCCCAAAACCTCCTCAGGGGAGTATCCCGTAATTTCGGTAAAAGCCCGATTGACATAGATGATGACGGGGCCAGGAGGGGCCAGATTACTGGTGGTAATCACAATGCCATCCCCCGTATTGGGAACAGCGGTTGCAAACAGTTGAAGCCGGGAGCAGTGGTCGGTGTTCAATTGATCGGGCCAACTCCATTGCTGAATCCTGTTTTGTTCAGACGTATCCTGTGTCGGTAAATTTGTCAGTCTAGCCATTTCACACCCTGAAATATTATGACTTTTCCCTGATTCAGAGAAAGATTCACCCCGATTAATTGACATAAAATCTCTCTGACGTTTCTACATCTTTGCGCTTATGTCCTGGCTTTTACGTCCTCCAAAGACAGATGGTTTATTCAGGCCGAATGAGAAATAGGCCGGGCTTCTACCTGGCCTGAAACTCTATTAAACTGTGCTAATCGAATTGCACCCTGACTAAACTGAATCTACCTCAAAGTGTTGATCTGGATTCAGTGACTCAACCTGTAATATCGGACAAGTTTTTACAACTATTGCCAGTGCAAAGTTGAAGATAATTCTATCTGCCAAGGGGATCTGCGGAGATAACCTGCCGCGTTTCCCAAGTCAGTGCTAACGTTACCCCAGTCCAAGTGTCAAAGGGGTTTAGCCCATCGGGGGTATTATACATTTCTGTAAGATTATCCGCCCTGACCCCGAATCGAATGACTGCGCTAAATGTCAAGCAATCAGACAAAATTTCCAAACCCCTGTCTGCTTTTTTCATGGATGTTTTTTGGCTAGTTCCCGACAGTAAGTCATTACCTGGGCATCAATTCCTGTAATTGCGGTTCCAATAATCACGGCATAGGCTCCCAAGTCCAGGGCCTTCCGGGCCATTTCAGGAGATCCAATCCCACCCTCGCAGAGAATTGGTAACTTTAACTTTGTAGCCAGTTGAGTCAACAGGTTCCAGGCGGGGGGAGACTGATTGCGAGTGGCGGGAGTGTAGCCATACAGGGTCGTCGCCACAAAATCGGCTCCGGCCTCACTGGCTTGAATGGCTGCATCAATCGTATCTACATCCGCCATGACTAATTTATTCAGTTTTTGATGAATTTTGGTAATCAGACTGGCTGGGGTTTCTCCCTCTGGACGGGAACGTTGCGTGGCATCAATGGCAATAATATCTGCTCCAGCCTCAGCCACCGCTTGGGCATCCTCGAATCGGGGGGTGATATAAACCTCATAGCCTGGAATTTGCTGCTTCCAAAGGCCAATAATCGGCTGAGTAATCTGGGCCCGGGTGGCTCGAATATGGTCGGGGGTATTAATCCGGACAGCTACGGCTCCCCGACAGACCGAGGCCCGGGCCATGGCAGCGATGATCACCGGATTATGGAGGTAGGAATCAACCGGAGCCTGACAGGATACAATCAGGGAATCGCGAGGAATCAGATTAGCAGCCATGAGTTTTAGGGGTTTTACACTAGGGTTTTAACGCTAGAGGAACATCTTCAAATTAAAGATTAAATTAGGGAGTTAACTAGTGGGTTAGACGGATAACTAAACTAATAGTTGAGGATGGATAAACTGATACCCGGCCTGACGAATTTTTTGGTTAGAAACTCGAACACTGTAGGGGCGATCGCTAGGTTTTGAAGTATCCCAAATAATTTTAGGAAGGTTGTGCTGTTCGTAAACGTTGTCAGTCAGTTCCCTCAGGGTCAACTGGGAATCATCCACCAGGTTATAAATTCCTGAAAGTTGATGCTGACGAACAAATTCAATTGCTCCCACAATATCATCTAGATGCACCCAATTGGTCGGTTCGGATCCATCTCCGGCTCGAGTGGCCCCAGCAGCCCGGCCCCAAATTTTCAGCAATTCCCGACCAGGCCCATAAATCCCCCCCAACCTGAGAATGCAAACCTTTGGAGACTCGGGCATCATTCCCAGTAATACCTGCTCGGTTTGATGGAGGATTTGCCCATTCTCGTTGACGGGAGTAACGGGGGTTGTCTCATCTACAATCGCTCCCTGTTGATCCCCATAGAGGGCATAACTTCCCGTATAAATTATCTGCTGTACTTCTGGAACGTCCGGCAAAATTTTTGCCAGGGTTTGGGCCGTCTCCAGATAGGCTAACCGATATCCCTCGGGGGTTCTGGCCTGAGCGCCAACACTGAGAAGGAGGATATTCTGGCCCTGCAGGCTGTTTTAAACCCCTCTGCATCATTTCCCTGAAGCTGGATTACCGAATCAGCGATCGCCTCTAAGACAGAGATCCGTACCGGGGTTGTAGTGGTCGCCGTGACCCCTAAACCCTGATGATGCCAGAGTCGGGCCACAGCACTGCCCACATAGCCACAGCCAACAATAATTGCTTTCATTTTGAGATGGGGTTTGAGAGGGGTGATAGTTTTCGGGTCATCAGCCGGGGAGGTTAATCCTGATTAGCTTAAAGCTGATCCAACTGACCTGATCTAGCTGATCCCCAGGGCTTTGTAAGTATTAGGGCCAACAACCCCATCGGCAACCAAACCCTTCTGACGTTGGAAGTTCATCACGGACAGTTCTGTGCCGGGGCCAAAGACTCCGTCTGTTCCTGTAGTAATGCCAGCCCGATTCAGGGCCGTTTGCAAACGGATGACATCACTCCCTTCCATGTAGGGCAGGGTGAGGTACAGGATTCTAGGGGGAAAACCTCCAATAGGAGAGCGATTCAGCCGATATTCGGTTGACCAACCATAGAGTCCATCTTCATAAATCTGATCGCGAGGATTGTAACGGTTCCAGAGTTGCTGAAAGGCCAGAATTGCCAGCCAACGAATATCCCGAGTTCCCCAACCAACATAGTCAAAGTGAGGGGGATCATATTGACCCAGCCATAGCCAACCCTGGGCTTCTAAAAAGGGCCGCCAGCCATAATAATCCTCAACATCAATGGCCAGACCACTCTGGTGATTACTCCGGCCTGGGGTTGCCACGATGCCGATCCCACACTGGCGACGTTGTCCCTGGTTGTATAACATGAGCTGTTGAGCAATGGTTCGGTAAGCAGAGTTGACGTATAGTTTTCTACCCCGAGCTGAAATTGCCCGACTCAGGGCGGTTCTGGCGGCAGGCTGCAAGAATGGGTAAACAGCAGGGCCATTATCCACATTTAAGTCACCAAAGCTGACCAGAGTACTAGGCTCAATCCAGTTCATTTCGTCGATCAATTGCCGGGAGAGACCATCTAGAACTGAGGTGGAGCATCCTGGGGCATCCTTCAAGAGAATTTTGGGGTCAACGGCTGCCAGGGTTGTACTGACCGGGGTTGACTTATTGGTATTGTCATTAATTTTTCCACAGGGCTCCAGTAAATTCGCATAGTAGCGGTCAGGATCAGCCTTCTGCAAGAGACGCTCTGCAAAGGTTCTACCAATTTTCCCGGTTTTTATAGTGTCCAGGTATTGAGACCAGGCAAACTTTTCCATCCCCTGTTGAGTTTGGGGATTGTAACCCGCATTCACCTGGGAAGTGGGATAGAAATGCAATTTGCTCAAGAGCAGGTGCAGTTGTTGAATGAGTTCTGGATCCCGTTTTAATGTTTCTATCGTAATAACCTGATTCTGCCGAATAATATCCTCGAATTTCATCTGAGTTTTATGTCCTAAGCTTCAGTGATCATTAAATCGCTATATTCGCGCGGAATCTATATTTACTGTAATTTTTAACCTAAAAGGTCATCTTTGAAAATAGAGATAGGCCCCTATACGCTTTAAAAGGAAATCAATCACTAGCAGAAACATTGGCAGAAATATTCTTGGGATCTGGCTTGAGATTGATTGCTCCCAAGCTCGCCACTGCTTCCAGGATACGATTGGGATCAATGGGTTTGGCCAGCCATTGATCGGGGACATTATAAAGTTCTTGTGGATAAGCTGACATCGGTTGATCCGCCAATGCCAGGATCCTCGCCCGATGCATCGCTTTAACGGTCTTCAACTGACGGATGATTTCATTGCTTTCCCGTCCGGGTAAATCCATGTCAATGATCACAATCCCAGGCTGTAACAGATCAATCTGCTGCAGGGCTGTTAATCCTTCAACTAACCAGACAACCTGATAGCCTGTTGCCATCAAGAGTTCACACATCAAAATGGCTGTTGCTTCATCATCCTCAATAATCACTAGGCGACATGGGTCAGGTTCAGAATCCATTGTTTGCTGGGGGGTCGGAAAAGCGGTTCTTGTCCCCCGACCCGGCTTGCTGTTCCCTGATTCTAGGCGCTGGTCAGGCAGATGAACCGTAAAGATTGAGCCCTGGCCAATCCGTGAATCAAATTGAATCACGCCACTGTGGAGTTCTACTAACTGCCTAGTCAGGGCCAAACCCAGCCCCGTTCCACCATACTGACGCTGATAGGGGGAGCCTAGCTGTTGAAATTTTTCAAACAGGAGGGACTTTTGGTCTTCAGAAATGCCAATGCCCGTGTCTTCGACCTGAAAAATTACCATCTTACTCCGGGCGAAAACTTTGAGAATCACCCTGCCCCCGGCTGGTGTAAATTTAATCGCATTACTCAATAAATTCAATACTATTTGTCTGACCCGCCGTTGATCGGCAAAAAAATACTCCCGGGCTGGATCAATCTGAAATTCTCCAGCCAGATGAACCCTCCCCTGGATTGCCTTCTCACGGAAAGTATGTAAGCACTGATTGGCCAGCTTGGTCAGGGAGAACCGACTAATTTGTAGAATAGTTTTCCCTGCTTCGACCTGGGATAGATCGAGAATATCGTTGATCAGTCCCAGCAGATGTTCACCGCTGTCGTGAATGATTTGTAGATAGCTTTTCTGTTTTTCGGGGGGAATCTGTTGTCGGGTTGAACCATCAGAAAAATAACGCAACAATGTGGCTGAAATCCCAATCACAGCGGTCAATGGAGTTCGGAGTTCGTGGCTCACGATCGCAAGAAATTCACTCTTAGCCCGACTGGCGGATTGGGCGGCAAGGAGAGCATCCTGAAGGGCTTGAGTTCGCTCTTTGACCCGATTTTCTAAGGTCGCTTTCTGTTGCTGAACCTGGGTATAAAGCTGAGCCTGGTAGATTGCGATCGAAAGATGTTCGGTAATCTGGGAGAGAAATTTGACTTCGTGATCCTGCCAGTGGCGGGGCTCAAAACATTGATGTGCAATCAGCAAACCCCACAGTTCCCCCTGAACCAGAATGGATAACACGACCTTGGCCCTCACTTGAACCTGTTTGAGAAATTCCAGCAGGCAGGGTTCCCCCTGATAGTCGTTTTCGATGTCCTCCACCACGCGGATAAATCCTTTAGCAGGGAGTTCTGTCTGATTGAAGACCTTGCCGTAACACCCTGCCGCTTCACTCAGGTGCATCACCGACGGAATCCGATTGGAGGAGCGAGCTTCGTAGGTGACCGATCCAATGTGGCTGGGACTAACTGATAGGGCGGGAACCACCGGTAAAAATAGCTTTTCATCCTGCTCAGTCTCCCAAGCTTCCTTCAGGGAACATTGAGCCGGGGGCACTGACCAGCGAAAGTCAAACTGATAGATCACCATCCGATCAACTTGCAAGAGCCGTTGCATCTGTTCAACAGCCGTTGAGAGAATTACAGGCAGATCGAGGCTTTGACGGATTTGAGTGGTAACCTGATTTAACAGTCGCTCCTGTTCTAGTTGTTGATAGATTGGTTGGTATAAAGCTTCATCCACCAGCTTAATGTGAGTTATGAAAGAAAGGGATTGGGTTAATTGCGGAGTACTGCCACAACTCCTGATTGGCTTACCTTAAACCCGGAAAGTAAACTTCAGAAGCAGCATTTGTCTTTAGCAAGTTACCATTCTATTTATCTTTTAACCTGCTCAAGCCATAAAGTGTAAACCCTTAAGATTAAGCCAAAGAACGGTACGTTCTTCAAGAAACTTCAACTCTCTCAACACTACTTAATCAATCCACGATTAACATATTACACTTTTTTAACCAAACTCTAATCAGCATTTACACCTGCTTTATAATTTGCTCAAAAGGTAGTAAGTTACCTGATTGACCTTGAAAATCCAGGCAATTATTAATTATAAAACCACTATGACTACAACTCTACAGCAGCGTGAAGACGCTAATCTGTGGGATCGTTTCTGTAATTGGATTACCTCCACCAATAACCGTCTCTATGTCGGTTGGTTTGGGGTGTTGATGATTCCCACTTTGCTAACTGCGACCATTTGCTTCATCATCGCGTTTGTCGCGGCTCCCCCCGTTGATATCGACGGGATTCGTGAACCCGTAGCCGGTTCCTTGTTGTATGGCAATAACATCATTTCTGGAGCTGTTGTCCCTTCCTCTAATGCCATCGGTCTGCACTTTTATCCCATCTGGGAAGCCGCTAGCTTGGATGAGTGGCTCTACAATGGGGGCCCTTACCAGCTTGTAATTTTTCACTTCTTCATTGGCATTTGTTGCTACATGGGTCGTCAGTGGGAATTGAGCTACCGTCTGGGAATGCGTCCTTGGATCTGTGTTGCCTATTCAGCGCCTTTGTCTGCGGCCACGGCGGTGTTCTTGATTTACCCCATTGGTCAGGGTTCTTTCTCCGATGGTATGCCTCTGGGAATTGCTGGAACCTTCAACTTCATGATTGTGTTCCAGGCTGAGCACAATATTCTGATGCATCCCTTCCACATGTTGGGAGTAGCAGGTGTGTTTGGTGGAGCGCTGTTCTGTGCGATGCATGGCTCCCTGGTTACGTCTTCTCTGGTGCGTGAAACCACTGAGAACGAGTCCTTGAATTATGGCTACAAATTCGGTCAGGAAGAGGAAACCTATAACATCGTGGCTGCCCACGGCTACTTCGGTCGTTTGATTTTCCAATATGCGTCCTTCAACAACAGCCGTTCCCTACACTTCTTGCTAGGTGCATGGCCTGTAGTAGGCATTTGGTTCACGGCTTTGGGTGTCAGTACCATGGCATTCAACTTGAACGGATTCAATTTCAACCAGTCTGTGATCGACTCTAGCGGTCGTGTGATCAATACCTGGGCCGACATCATCAACCGGGCAAACCTGGGTATGGAAGTCATGCATGAGCGTAATGCTCACAACTTCCCTCTGGATTTGGCTTCCACTGAAGCCACTCCAATTGCTCTGGTTGCTCCTGGGATCAATGGTTAATCCCATTCATGAACAGTTAGGCATTTAGTGGCTAAGCCATTCGAGAAACACCCTCTAGATTTGGGGGGTGTTTTTTGATGTGAATGTTGGCGGAGAGTTACTCTGCTCTAAGATTCTGAATTTGTTGAGCCAGTTGTGTGTGCAGTTGATGTCCGGCTTTGTAAGCCACGTAATGAGCATTTGGGATCGTTCCTAACAAACTCAAATCCCCAATTAAATCCAGCAGCTTATGACGCACCGGTTCCTCGGGGAATCTCAGGGGCGGATTCAACCAGCCCAACTCTCCACAAACCAGGGCATTCTCTAGACTACCCCCTTTGATTAATCCCATTTGTTGCAGTTGCTTCACCTGAGCTTCCAGGACAAAAGTTCGGGCCGGGGCTAAACACTCGGCAAAATTAGCCTGTTGAGGTGACCAACTGTACCACTGGTTACCGATAGCGGAATTGGAAAAATCGATGCCGTAGGTAAACCGCAGTTCTGCTGCTGGAAAAGCCGCCACAAAGGCATCCCGATGCTGAACGGCAAGGGGATGGGAAATAGGAAAATTTGGGTCTAAATCTGGGTCTAAATTTAGACCCAAATCTAGTGCTGAGTCCTGAAGGTTTGAACCCGATTGCACCGGAACCAAACCCGCAGCAGAGATCGCCCCCACCCATTCCTGGGCAGATCCATCCAGGAGGGGCACTTCTGGCCCATTAATCTCAATCCGAGCCTGGTCAACCCCCATTCCCATCAGAGCCGCCAGAAGATGTTCAACAGTGCGAATACTGGGTTTGGTCTCCAGGGAAGAGTCTTGCTGTACCAGCTCTGTAGATAAAGTGGTGGAGGCCACTGATTGAATCGAGGCCGGGATCATCGGAGATTCAGGTAAATCTACTCGCACAAAGTAACGCCCCCGGTTCCACTCCCCCGGCATGACCCGAACCTCTGTCAGCAAACCAGTATGTAACCCCACTCCCGTCAGAGTAAAGGGTTGAGCCAGAGTAAATTGCGATCGTAGAGCCATGGCAACGCTAAGACTAGGTTTGAGACTATCTTACTCAGGTTGGGCTGAATCAGGTTGGGTTTCATAGATCACCCAACACCAATATGGATGAAGGATCCTGACTTATCCTAGAGACTTATGCAAAGTCAGGGCTTGCACCTGATAACCCAACTTCCGATAGAGATTCAAGGCGGTTTGATTCTGGCAGAACACCTGCAGGCTAATCTTTTGGTCGCCCCGCTGTTCTGCCCATTGCTCCGCGTGGTGCATCAGTTCTGAAGCAATTCCCCGCCGCCGATGCTGCGGATCAACATAGAGCAAGAAAATATGAGCCATGAGATCGCCCTCCACTTGATCGACCGCATTTCCCAGCCACAGACAAGCAATGGGGTTGCTAGAAATTAGTCGGGGATTGAGCTTGAATAGGGGCTGTTGCTGGGGGGTTACCACGGCCTCTACCCACCACAGGGGGGTTTGGTTCGACAAATACTGGTCAACGGTTTGAGAAAAATGGCTGAAATCCAGGCCAGGGTAGAGCTCTTTGTAAGTACAGTGCATGAATTTCAGCAGCAATGTCCGATCCAGGCTCGACCCTGAACGCAGCCGATATCCTGAAATTGACCAATCACCCACGGGTTTCTACAGGAGCGGTTGAGGTTGAGTCCTCAATGGGTTCAAGGGCTGTGGGTTCTACCTGTTCGGGCTGAAATCGGGTCAGCGGTTCACTGCCTGGGGCCGGGGCCGCTAAATCTCCAGGCAGAAAAATCCGAGCACTGACTACCACCAGGGAAAACAGGAAAATCAGCAACACAATCAGAGGGGCAACATATTGACGAAGAATAGCCATTGCAGCTTAAGACTTAAAATTCCTGGATAACGTCATTGATTGTAACCTTCTTCGCCTGGGATTGGGTTGGGTGAATGGCTTCCTCATCTATGGCTGTTGTAGCATAACCGGGTTTTGCATTCCTCCCATTGCAACGCATCACAATTGAACAATTGCTCTCCTGATTGTTTGTCCTCGCCTCAATCACTAAAGCCAGGATCAGGGGTGGTGGGCTTCAGTTTATTGAGCTGCCTCAGCCAGACTCCCCCGATAACTGCAACTCCCAAGGTGATCCAGCCCAGGGTAGGCCGCAACAAAATAAATCCCCCGGTGGATAGCAAAGCCCCAAACAATAACAAGAGGGCCGCCAGAACCTTTTGTAGATCCGTGACTAAGTCCTGAGCCGGGGGTAAGCCGGTGGCTAGACGTTGCCTGCACCATCCCTGACCCCCTGGCCTGACACAGCGGTAAAATGTTTCCAGGGTCTCTTGCGATTCCGGGGGAGTCAACGCCAGCACTACAGCCCACAACGTTGTCACACAGACAGTAATAAAAATCACCCGCCAGCCAAAATCTTCAATCTTAAATACCGGGATCAGACTGGTGGCGATCCCAACCAAAAAACTGGCTATGATGGCAGTTAGCTCCGCAGCAGCATTAACCCGCCACCAGAACCAGCGGAGAATCAAGATCAACCCCGAACCTGTCCCAATGGCGATCACCAACCGGAACACCGTCGCCACATCCTCTGCTAAAAATGCTGCCACTGCCCCCAATCCCGTCACCACCACTGAAGACAGTCGCCCCACTAATACCAACTGACTCTGAGAAGCGTTAGGGCTAATAAACCGCAGATACAGATCATTAGTAATGAAAGAAGCGCCCCAGTTAATCGAGGTCGAAACCGTACTCATAAAAGCAGCCAGTAAAGAGGCTACAACCAGCCCCAAAATTCCCCTGGGAAGAAAATCCAGCATCAACTTGGGATAACCCAGTTCCTTATCAACTAGATCGGGGTAGAGCACCACCGAAGCCAAGGCCACCAGAATCCAGGGCCAGGTGCGAATCACATAGTGCATCAGGTTAAAAGTCCAGGCCGCTTTCTCCGCTTCCATTTCATTTTTGGCAGCGGCAAACCGTTGGACAAATTCTCCCCCACCATCACTGCGCCGCCATGACCACCACTGCACCGCAATATAGGCAAAAAAGGTGCTAGCGGTAATCCCCGCCGTTTTGCTGAAGGTGATCCAACCCCCTTCTCCCCTAAAAGTCAGCGGCAATAACGCCAGAATATCCTTATCTGGGGAGACTAGGGGCACCTGTTCTACCAGGGGCCGAATCCCCCCCACACTGTCTAGGGCAAAATAGGCCACAATTACCGCCCCGAACAGAGCCAGAAAAAACTGAAAAAAGTCAGTGGCGACCACCCCCCAAAGCCCAGCCAATCCAGCATAAATCAGCACAAAAATGCTCACTCCCACCACACTGAAAAGTTTTAAATTGCCCTCCGTGGCATCGAACCCCAAACTCTGCCAAATTTCCAGGGCATCCACCACTTTCACCATCGCCAGCATGGCATAACCAATGGCGATACAATTCATCGGAACTGCGAAAATAAACGCCTTAACCCCTCGAAGAATAGCAGCCATTTGCCCCCCGTAGCGGATTTCAGTCAGCTCCGCATCTGTTAGCACCTCTGAGCGTCGCCACATCCGCGCAAAGATATAGATCATAAAAATATGGGAAATCCCAAATGTCCACCATTCCCCAGTTCCCGGCAATTCCTCGATTGGCGACAATCCCGGTGATATAGAGGGGTGTATCAATGGAAAAGGTGGGCTGGCC
>JAAURB010000002.1 GCA_012033335.1 Oscillatoriales cyanobacterium RM2_1_1 | reverse complement strand
TCCTCTGACTGCTATTAGCCCGGTTGCTGAAGTTCATGCCAATCATAACGAGGCTCAGAATGCTGCTTTGAGGCGACGGTGCCGTGCCTATCGTAGACGACAGAACCTCTACGCCAAAACACCGGGTGGTTTACAGCGGGTTTTAGACATGCAGCGGGTGATTCACAATGGGGCTCGTCCTCATTGGGGACTGGAAAAGGTGTGACTCCAGCGATGGCAATAGGATTATGTTCTTGTCCACTCGACATGCTGCAATTACTGAATAGCAGGGGATTCTCATCTGCCTCCCTTTAACAGACCAGTGCCTCAAATCCACCGGTCGGACTCCAGCAGCAGGGGAAACGCTGTAATATTTCCCACAGCGCGAAACTCGTTAAAAACTTCAAGTTAAAAACTTCAAGGATCGTAAACCCAGGTTGAATTTCTTGCCCAAGCAGGCTAGAAACCTGCACCACCAAATTTTATCAATCATCTGAGCTTACGATATGAGGACAGTCTATAAACTTGTTGCCAGATTCCTCTGATGAATAACTCCTCCTGGCTCAAACAACTTCATCAACACCGGGCGATCGCTGTGATTCGTACCCCCGTATTGGAAATCGGATGGCAAATGGCAAATGCGGTCTGGCAAGGGGGCATCCGACTAATTGAAATCACCTGGAATAGTGATTGTCCAGGCTCCTTGGTGAGTCAATTGCGGACTGATTTTCCGGACTGTTGGATTGGGGCAGGAACTCTATTAACCCTTGATCAGATGGAGCAGGCGATCGCATCAGGGGCACAATTTTTAGTTTCTCCCCATACAAATCCTGGCTTAATTCAAAGGGCAAATCAAGCCGGGATTCCAGTTATTCCAGGGGCATTTTCCCCAACGGAAATTGTTACAGCCTGGCAGGCTGGAGCAGATTGTGTCAAAGTCTTTCCCATTGCTACCTTGGGAGGGGCAACTTATATTAAAAATCTCCAAGGCCCCCTGGGTCAAATTCCTCTAATTCCAACGGGTGGAGTCACCTTTGAAAACACTCAAGCCTTGATTGAATCAGGGGCAGTTGCAGTCGGATTGGCGGGGGATTTCTTCCCAAAATTCCTAATGGAAACCCAAGCCTGGTCAACCATTACCCAGCGGACTCAGCAATTCACTCAAAAATTACTCTATAGATCCTAGACAATGAGTTAATGATGATTAAACTAATCAAAAGAAAATAAAGCAAATCCGAGAAAAATCTCCGCCATAGAGGCGAAAAGAGATGTTATTTTTGAGGTAAGCAATCAATCGAGGAGGAATTATGGTCTTACGTCCATTCCGTCAGTTGAACGCCTTCACTGCCACTGCAATTCTGAGCCTGGTAGTCTGGAGCCAGGCTCCATCCATAAGCTGGGCCAATGAACTTCAGGAATTTCAGGATGCGATCGCCTATCGCATGTTGGAATTGCAGGAATCCTCAGATCGTTGGATTGAGATTGACCTAGCTCAACAACGGTTAATCGCCTGGGAGGGAAATCAAGCCGTTTATGCCGTGGTAGTGTCTACGGGTAAAACTTCAACCCCTACCCGCAAAGGTACCTTTAAGATTCAGACGAAGCATCGGGAAACCCGGATGCAGGGGCCAGATTATGACGTTCCAGATGTTCCCTACACCATGTATTACGATGGTGGCATGGCAATCCATGGGGCTTATTGGCATAATAGGTTTGGTGACCCAGTGAGCCACGGCTGCACAAACGTAGCAGTAAATCATGCAAAGTGGCTGTTTGAGTGGGCATCAGTTGGTACACCTGTTGTGGTTCATGACTAGTATTCAGAGGGCGGGAAGGGTTTTAGCCGTTGGGGATATTCACGGATGTTTGACGGCGTGGGACACTTTGATGACTGCGGTTCAGCTTCAGCCCCAGGATCAGGTAGTAACTTTGGGAGATTATGTGGATCGAGGCCCCGATTCAAAAGGAGTGCTGGAGCGGCTCGTCGCCCTGCATTGGCAGGGGCAATTGATAGCGCTGCGGGGTAACCATGAGTTGATGATGCTAAGGGCCAGGCATTCTGAGCGGTTTGCTCTGTATCACTGGCTTTCCGCTGGGGGAGAAGAAACTCTGGCCTCCTATACCGGCGGGGAAACCCGAGGCGGCTTGACCAGTATTCCCGAAGAGCATTGGAACTTTATTGAAAAAATCTGTGTAAATTGGTGGGAAACAGCGTCCCACTTTTTTGTTCATGCCAATGCTTATTCCAATCTTCCCCTCAGCCAGCAACCCGAACGGATGTTGTTCTGGCAAAAGTTTAATCGACCGACTCCCCATCGTTCTGGAAAAACGATGGTTTGTGGTCACACCAGTCAGAAAAGTGGTGAACCTTTAAATCTAGGCCATGCTATCTGTATTGATACCTGGGTCTATGGCCGGGGCTGGTTGACCTGTCTGGATGTTACCAGTGGCCGAGTCTGGCAAGCCAATCAAGATGGCCAATTCCGCATGGGGTGGCTTGATGCGTTTAATCCTTGCAATACTTATTATCATTAGTGTGGGCGCTTTAGCAAACTTGATCCCAATCCATCGGTAAGTTGGTTATGGTTGGGGCAGTCTAGCTCTCCCGGATGATGGAGGACTCTTAGTTGTCAACTGTGGGAGAATTTGTTTGAAAGTCTTTTTTGAACACCCCACGATAGGATTGCGGCACAATATTGAGGCACAATGCCGGTTAGATTATCTCCTATCCTGAATCGGCTGGTTATCTTATAGGTGGTTCTAAATGATTATTCTTAAATAAGTTCATCTGGTATTTCTATGGCTTCTCCTAAGTTTGGTTCTGCGATCGCCCCGGCTACCAAAGCTGCAACGATTAAACAACTGCGGAACTTAAGCAATTTACTCGATAATGCAATTCGGATTCCTGGTATGTCCCGGGGAATTGGTTTAGATCCGATTATTGGATTAATTCCAGGGGGCGGCGATCTGGTGGGGGGAGCATTATCTGCTTATATTATTTTTAAAGCCTTTCAATTGGGAGTTCCCCAGCCAACTCTGATGCGGATGGCTTCCAATATTGCTACAGAAACCCTGGTGGGAACGGTTCCAGTCTTTGGGGATGTGTTTGATGTAGCCTGGAGAGCGAATGTCAAAAATGTGGAGTTGTTAGAATCCCATCTGGATTCCCCAGAAATCAGCCAGAAAGCAGATCGGGGATTCATTATATTGTTGATTGGGGGTTTGCTATTGCTAATTTTGCTGGTGGCCGCCTTCAGTGTTGTGGTGTTTGCCGGGATTATCAAGATTTTAAATGTTCTGGTTCCGGGGTAAACCATGGAACGATATTTGAAGGTGCTGCAATTGTTTTGGGCCACGGCGATCGCCGCTGAACTGGAATATCGGATTAATTTCGTGTTTGCGGCTATCAGCAGCCTAGGAAACCTGTCAGGCAGTATTTTTGGCTTATATTTGTTTTACCGCACCGGATATGAGTTTGAGGGCTGGAGCTGGTCTGAAGCCATGACCGTTCTGGGAATTTTTACCATTCTTCAGGGATTCTCAGCTACGTTTCTGGTGCCCAATCTGAATCGGATTGTCGATCATGTGCAGCAGGGAACCCTGGACTTTGTTTTGCTCAAACCGATTAGCAGCCAGTTCTGGCTGTCAACCCGAAGTGTCTCCCCTTGGGGATTTCCAGACCTAGTGTTTGGCAATCTGATTCTGGCCTATGCTGGCAAGCAGTTGGGGTTGGGAGTGGGTAACTATCTGGCCAGTATTTTGCCGTTGCTGTTTGGGGTGGGGATTCTCTATAGCCTCTGGTTTATGCTGGGGGCCATGAGTATCTGGTTTGTCAAGGTCTACAATGTAACTGAAGTGCTTCGGGGATTGCTAGAAGCGGGTCGTTTTCCTATGGTGGCCTATCCCGTGGCCCATCGGTTTTTCTTCACCTTCATTGTTCCAGTAGCCTTTCTAACTACGGTTCCGGCAGAGGCATTTTTGGGAAAAGCTTCAATCCCCTGGGTGCTAGGGGCGGCAGGGTTAGCCGGATTATTGTTTATCCTCTCTGCCCAACTCTGGCGGTTTGCGCTACGATTTTATACCAGTGCTTCAAGTTAATCGAGGAAATCATGTCAGTTTTAACCGGAACCTGGACAAGTAATTTCATCATTGCCAATAGCATCAAACTGCACTACGTCACCCAGGGCAGCGGTAAGCTAATCCTGATGCTCCATGGATTTCCAGAGTTCTGGTATTCTTGGCGGCATCAGATTCCGGAGTTCGCCAGCCATTACAAAGTAGTGGCCCTAGATATGCGGGGCTATAATGATAGCGATAAACCTCGGGAGGTTTCTGCTTACCGACCCGAGGCGGTGATTGCTGACATTAAAGCGGTCATTGAAGCCCTGGATTATGAACAATGTATTCTGGTGGGTCATGATTGGGGCGGGGCGATCGCCTGGGGATTTGCCTATGCTTACCCGGAAATGGTGGAGAAATTAATTGTGCTGAATATTCCCCATCCAGCTAAGTTTAAAGATGGATTGTGGAACCTGGAACAGCTTCAAAAAAGCTGGTATATTTTCTTTTTTCAACTGCCAATTTTACCAGAATTATTCCTGCAAGCGGATGATTATCGGGCGATCGCCGCCGCCTTTATCGACATGGCAATTGACAAAAGTACTTTTAGCTCCGAGGATCTGGAGGCTTACAAAGATGCCGCTGCAAGACGGGGGGCATTGACAGCAATGGTCAACTATTACCGCAATATTTTTCAGGGATTACTTGACCCGAACCGGGCGGAAGAATGGGGTTTATTGCGAGTCCCAACTCTAATGATTTGGGGGGAAGATGATCAAGCTCTGTGTCGGGAACTCACCTATGGAACCGATGAATACGTAGAGGATTTTCAAGTTCGCTATATCTCTGCCTGTAGCCATTGGGTACAGCAGGAAAAACCGGAATTAGTGAATCAATACATCTGGGAATTTCTTAATGAAAGTGAATGAGCTTCAGTACAGAACCCTCAGAAAGATTTAAGCAGTCAATTGGTTCCCCAACAGATGGTCAGACATAGCCTAAAATCTTGATGTTTTCCTGAGAAATTCAATTAATTTGTAGCACTTGGTAATCCTTTTCAAACAGCTTTTAAACAGCTTTCAAGTATTCTTCAGACCTCCTCTCAAGGCTTGAATTGTCTCTACTGTTTTCTCAGCCACCTGGGTAATTTCGTCCTGGGTATTAAATCGACCCATCCCGAATCGAATGGCAGCGTAAGCCAACGATTCTGAGCGGCCAATTGCAGTCAAAACATGGGAGGGTTCGATCTTGGCTGAAGTACAAGCAGAACCAGAAGAGACTGCCATTACCGTCTGTAAACCCAACATCAACGCTTGACCATCTACCCCAGCTACGCTAATATTTAAATTTCCGGCTAATCGTTTGGTAGGATGACCATTGAGATAAATTCCATCGAGTATTGATACTGTCTGCCAGAGTTTTTCTCGAAGTTCGATCAAGCGTTGGGTTTCAGATTCAAGCTCAGTCATAGCCAGTTTTACAGCCTCTCCAAACCCAACAATTTGGGGCGTATACAAAGTTCCTGAGCGGATCCCCCGTTCCTGACTGCCGCCATGTAACTGAGGCGCTAGCTTGACCCGAGGGTTTTTTCGCCGCACATATAGAGCCCCAATCCCTTTTGGCCCATAAGCTTTGTGGGCGGTGAAGGAAACCAAATCCAGTTTCATGGCATCCACATCTAGAGAAATTTTGCCAATGGCTTGGGCCCCATCGGTGTGAAATAAAACCTGATGTTGATGACAGATTGCCCCAATTTCGGTCAGGGGTTGTAAGACACCAATTTCATTGTTGGCGGCCATCATAGACACCAGGATAGTGTCAGCCCGCAACGCTTTTTCCAGGGTCATCAAATCAACCAAACCATCGGATTTGACTGGAAGAATCGTTATCTCAAATCCTAAACGTTCTAGATACCGACAGGGATCTAAAACCGCCCGGTGCTCTGTCGCCAGGGAAATGATATGACGGCCTTTGTCCAGGTAGGCTTCAGCTACCCCTTTGATAGCTAAATTATTAGATTCTGTTGCGCCGCTGGTGAATACAATTTCTTCCGGGGTGGCGTGAATTGATCCGGCCAGGATTTCTCTAGCGTGCTGAATGGCGGCTTCAGCTTCCCAACCGTAAAGATGATTGACGCTGGCCGGGTTGCCAAAATGTTCTGAAAAATAGGGCAACATCGCCTCCAAAACCCTCGGATCCAGGGGTGTTGTTGCATGGTTGTCCAGATAGATTGGCCGTTGTTTTAGGGGTTGATGCATATTAATTTAGTTATTTTCTGCTGTGATAGTGAACCAATTTAAACCCTCCCATATTTCTCAAAATCCTGAAGAAATTCTGAGAAACCCGGAGAAACCTTGATAAGTTTTTGAAGAGCTAAAAAACTACACAAGCTGTTAATTTCCCTTTAACTTCTCTTTTAGCACTTTTGCTTTAATACTTCTCTCTTAAAACTTTGCTTTTAGCAGTTCTCTCGCAACACTTTGCTCTCAACACTTTACTCTTAAGACGTTGCTCTCAATAATGCGGATCAACCCGGACAACAATAGAAGAACTGTAGAGAACTTTCAACTCATCAATTCAATTAAAAAGTTTAACTTCCCCCCGGACTGCAATCTATTATAATAATCCAGAGATCCGTTCCACACTGAAATAATCTTTATGACTGAGTCTAACAACGCCCGCGATTTGTTTCAAGCTGCTTACGAGCACCGCTACACCTGGGACAAGAATTTCCCCGGCTACCGAGCTGATGTAGAGCTCAAGCAAGGCGATGAAGTCTATAACGGTCACATTCAGATCAATGCTGATATGACCGTAGAAGTGACCGGGATTGAGAATGAAGAAGTTCAGCAGAGTATCTATACACAATTGCGAGATATTGTCACCCACCGCAAACGCAGTTCCTTTGACAACTCCCATGGCAAGAATACTTTTACCCGGGGGGAAACCGATGAAACCGGGGCAGTTGAGGTTTTGGTTTCCGGAGATGCAATGGGCTCAAACTACAAAGTCCGAGGCAAACAAATCTCTCAGGTCAGCCGGGTGATGGGCCGAATGGCCTTTGTGATCAATACCCACGAAAGCCTGGATACGGGAGAGGGCTTCGCAGCTAGTCGCTATGATGCGGTTTTCCGCAATCCTCAAACCAATGAAATCATTCGTGAGCTGGATTTTGAGGATATCTTTGAGAAAGTTGGCGACTACTATGTCATGACCCGTCAGATCGTGAAGTCCAAGGAAGCGGGCAAAACTACAACGACTGAGTTCAACTATTCCAATGTCAAGCTGCTAGAACCGGCGATCGCCTAGATCATATCTGGCATATCCTGGATTAATACCTTGGAGTTATCCCCCAGAGCAGTTCAGTCGATGATTCTCTTGTTAGAAACTCTGTTTAAAAGCCCTGCAATGCGGGGCTTTCGAAGTCTATTTGTAAAATCTACAGCGTTTCCTCCCGTTGCTGGAGTACAGGATTGAACCTCGCTATGCTTGTAAAAGCTATTCGTAAAATCTACTGATAAAATTCATAAAATCCAGTTGAGACAGGGGCTTCAACGGGTAACTTTGAAGATTCACCTAACCCTTCAACCTAACCCTTCAACCTGATAAACACACTGGTTCCAGGGAGGGTGGATGAAGCCTCTGGAAAGTCATCCGGCACCGATTCAATACTGTGGGGAGAAATAATATCAATCTCCCCTGCCATTTGCTGAATTAGATGCCGGGCAATAGCCAACCCTAAACCTGTACCGGGAACATTTCCCTGGGCCTGTACCCCTCGATAACCCCGCTGAAACAGATACTCTAAATCTTCAGCCGGAATCCCGACTCCAGAATCACTCACAACGATTTCCAGGGGAGCTACCTCCAGCTCAGATTGGGCTTGAAATCCCACCTGAAGATGAATTCTGCCCCCTGAGGGGGTGTATTTCAACCCATTGTCCAGAATATTACTTAAAACTTCCCGTAGCCCCTGAGGATTGACCTGGATCGGGGGCAGGGGTTGTAGAATTTGAGTAGAAAACCCGAGGTTACGATCATCGGCGATCGCTTTAGTCGAGTCAATTAGCGGATTTAAGATGGTTTCAAGGGAAATCCACTGCAATTCTCCAGGTGTAGCCGCTGGCAGTAACAACAGGGATGTAGAGGCTTCCACAGGTCTGAGTTGGGGTTGTCCCTCAACCTGATCGAGGGTGTGGTGAATTTGTTCGAGCAGTTCTTTGAGGCGATCGCTCTCTCGGATAATTCCCTCTGCTACGGAATGATTCCGATCCCCCGGAAGCAATCGCTTGGCCAGAAGTTTGCCAAAGGTTTTCAGGGCCGTCAAGGGGCTTTTGAGTTGATGCAAGACGCTATGGAGGGTGTCATATTCCAGGGTTTGCAGATGGCGGTGATGTTGGAGCTGACCCTGGAACCAATGGGCTCTTCGATCCAGGACACAGGCATGGGTCAGGGTATGGGCGATCGCTTGAATTTGCCGGTCTTCCTGAGGTTCCCAGGCCCGATCTGCCCGTCCAATGACCAGAAACCCCATGACCATTTCTTCGTGAATCAGGGGCAAAACCAACCGCTGGGTTGCCGTATGCCAGACCGGATTATCGGCGGAGGACTCATCTGAGTTTAATTCCGTTTGATCAATCCAATCCCAAACGGTTGAATCATTTTCTTCTAGGGCGGGAGAGACTTTAGAAGAGGCCGTCGCTTCTGGTAATAATCGCTCAGGTCGGGGCTGAACTTGAAGATTTCCAGGCATCAGTACCAGATTTTCCCAGGACATTGCCGCCGTCTCAGGATAGCTGGCCACTGGAATTAACCGTCTACTGCTGTCGTCGATCCAGTTCTCCGCTAAATACACCACCCCAAAAGAAGCTCCCAGGCTGGCCACCAGGGAAATCTGAGCTTGACAGAGGCGGATAAACTCAGAACTAATAGGCATGGAAGGGGGCTGCGATCGCACAGATAGATATCCTTAGCATTAGTTACACTTTAAGACAAGGGGTTCTCATTGCAATCTATTAAGACATATTGAAATTTTAATTTGAACCCGATATACTTCTACCGGATTTGGTAGCTAGGTTTACAATCATCCGCAACGAAGAGGAGGTAAGAGAGTTGGCTAGAAGACGTAAGCGGAAAAGTCGTCGCAGGCAGGAGGGACGAAGGATTCTGGAGTGTGTGCCTCAATATAGCATCTCCAGTGGTGAGGATAAACCTGTAACGGCGGCTCGGAAGTTCATTCACTCGGAGGGCATTATTCCTCCCGCTTTACTGCTTGTGAAGCGGAATGAACACACCACAGATCGTTATTTTTGGGCTGAGAAGGGGTTGTTTGGTGCTCAATATGTGGAAGAGAATCATTTTCTCTTTCCCAGTTTGAAGCATTTGATTGAGAAAGCAGGGACTATAACTGTGTCAACTAAAGCTGTTGCAGGACGGATTTAGCATCTTAACTCAGCATGGAACCCCTAAGCTGTCCGTTTACCCTCAAGACTTCGGTCGGAGCTTATGAGACAGCTTCCAGGGGCTTTAGATCAAAAGCTTGCTTGAGTAAAGCGAGTTCATCTCGATGACCCGTGACCGTAATAATCGAAAGGGGCTGTGGCGCTGATGGATCGGTGAAATCTAGTTTTAGAGACACCTGCTCTGTCCGTCCGGCCCCTTTCCAATAGAAGATTCCAGCAATCGGCGCAAGTGCCACCAGACCTAAAAACCAGGGTTGAGGAATGGGGGTAATCATAGACAAAACTAGGGCAAGGCAAAGCAAGCCGATGATCGTTAAAAGAGTCAGCAAGATTGCCAAAAACCAGCTTGGGCGAACCTGACCTTCAAAGGTAATTTGATTTTGGTCAGGGTTAGATGACACAATTTTGTAGGCTCGGGACGTGAAATATTGCTGAAGCTCCCTGAGTAAGGTCTCAGCAGACTGCATCGCCCTGAAACGCTCCTGTTGAATTCGTTCTTTGACGGAAGCTTTGACGAAAAAGAGTAGACCAATCCCCAACAGTAGGGTCAGAATCAAAGTAGAAGGCGCAACTGGAAGAGTCATGGAACTAGGCTGAATCCAAACTAAGGGCTACGGAAGATAGGTTCTGTTAAATGGCTTACATTAGCCTACTTTTAGTGTACTTTGGCTGAGGAATTCAGACCAGGATCAGGCCAGATCAGGCGGAATATAGGGGGCGGGATGGTCAGCTTGATAGCGACGCTCGACTTGATAGCGCTGGAGATATTCCTGAACCAATCCTTGAATTTCTTCCCGTTTGACTTCTGTGCCTGCTTCTAAGTTTCCAGGAATTTCTAAAAAGACAATACTGTCCAGGGGCTGAATGGCTAGCATTTGGAACAGGATATGAATCACCGGCAGGGGCACCGCCACCATGGTCGCCCCCGAGGTGGGATGAGCCCGAGCAGAAGCATCTTTAACGTTGGGATAGGCGTACAAGACCCGTTTTTCCAGTTTGGGTTGGTCAAGGTTTCTCAGGGTTGTCAATACCCAGCGTTCATCGAGGGTTTGCAGAATATAGTACTGCTCCCGATGCAATTGTTCCGCGATCGCTTTGAGGGCTGGGGCGATCGCCTCGACAACGTCCGGAGTGGTGCCGTCTTGCGGCGCATTAGTAATCAGGGTTTGAATTTGTTGGTCTAAGTCCATTGTTAATTCAGGGTTGATTTCATTGTTGATTTAACCACTGGCTTGAGCCGTGACCACTTGAGCGGTGATCAATTGTCCTTGGAGTTTGGAGAGAGTACACAATACCTCAACCCATGACTTTGAGCGATCACGGATCCCTTTATCGATCCCTGACTGATCACGGGTCAATCCCTTAAAGTTTAGGCGTTCTTGCCCTGGATGTGAAACATGACAACTAAGCAAATTCATCTTGGATCAGAAATTCTCCGGAGAACCAGAGGATCAGCCAGAAAAGAGAAGTTAGGGTATTTTTAACAAGAGAATTCAACACCATGGGGGAAATCTGCCAGAGCGCAACAATCTTTGAGAAGCTGAGCAGTGAACTCAAGCGAGCCACCCATGCTGCTGAGAGCAACTGTCAAGCGGTAGCCAGACGAATTACAGAGGAGGCGACCCGAATATGTACTGAGAGCAAACGGATTCAAGCCTCGGGCGATATTGAAACCTGGGCCATGACCCTGGCTCAACATCGTCTACAACAATGTTTGAAATATTACAGGGCCGGCTCCAAACAGGGATCCGCCGAACTTCATAGCACTTTGAGTGCCATCGTGTACCGTTATATTACTCCTCCCCAGGTGCAATCGAGTTATCAAGCTCGTCTGGAGATCATTCGGGACTTCCTCCAGGGATTCTACCTGGAAACCCTCAATGCCTTCCGTAAAGAGACCCTGTTACCGACAACCTACCGCCCTCAGACTCTTTTAGAGCTAGCAGAATACATGGCATTCACGGAGCGGTATGGCAAGCGCCGGATTCCATTAGCGCACGGACGTAGCCAGCAGCTTGTGATTTTACGGGCTCAAACCTTTTCCCAGCAACAACCTAAAGAGGCTTTTGTAGACCTAGAACAGGCTGCTGAAGGGGTGAGTCACGATTCTGAGCAAACCTGGAATGATGCCTCTGTGCAACAGGTGCGAACGGCAATGGCAGAAGCAGAGAACGATGAACTAGATCTGGACTCTCTGCGAAAAACAGTCATTGGCGAACTCATTGCTTACTTAGAAGAGCATGGTCAACAGGACTGTGCAGACTACTTCACCCTCAGGCTCCAGGATCTACCCACCCGCGAAATTGAGGAAATTCTGGGATTAACCCCCCGGCAACGGGACTATCTACAACAACGGTTTAAATACCATCTACTACGGTTTGCCCTGGGTCATCGCTGGGAACTGGTACATCAATGGTTGGAAGCGGATCTGGAACAAAATCTAGGACTCACCCCCCAGGAGTGGGTAACTTTTGAGGAAAAGCTCAGTCCAGTTCAGATGCATCTGCTAAGGTTAAAGCAACAGGAATTTTCTGATCCGGACATTGCCCAAATCATGGGTCATAAGGCTACCCAGATTCAAAAGCAGTGGTTTAAGCTTTTAGAAATGGCTTGGGAGATCAGAAATCAAACAGTGTCCGGAGCAATGGCATCAACCGATGAATAACCAAACAAACCCAGATGATCAATCGTTGGATTCTAGCTTCTTAGACTGGCTGATGCAAAAGCCTTCTGAGAAGGTATCCAAAGACTCACCAGGAGGCTCTAGAGGTATAGGTGAGCCTGAAGCACTCGACCTCTTAGGGTCTTTTTTGGATTCTGAGGAGACTGCAACTTCCTACCATCAAGGTCAACCGTTTATGTTTGGAGAAATGCCAATTGTGAAAAATCGATTTGAAGCCGTTATAAAACGCCGCCTCAAAGCGGAAATCCTGCAAAATCCTCCCCTATTCCCGTGGGAGACTCAAGCAGAGTTTGCTACTTATCCAGACGTTTTAATGGAGAGTCAGGTTCCCGACCTAATTTCCAATCTGGTTCCCAACACCGGTTTATGGAGTGCCCATCAGCGGAATTTGCGCTGGTCAATGCCCCTGCCTGAAACTGTGTTTGCTCAGCTTCTCAATCCTTGCTTTGATCTCCTGCAGTCCTCCCTGCGAGAAGGTAAGAAGCTGATTAAAGCCGTAGAAACCCTATTCCCGGATCAATCTGAGCCTTTGAATCAACTGGCAAGTTTAGTGGTACTGGGCCCAGTTCGGACACCGCTGTCTTCTGAATCCCAACCTTGTTATCAGGATGCTACCTCGGATCAGCAAATGGTAATGCTGCTGCTGGCAGCCCAGGAGATTCTCCAGGCTCTGACCCTGGATTGTCCTCTGAATCAGGCTCCCGTTCGGCAACAATGGCTGACAAATGTTGGGGTACTGACGGTGGAAGCTGAGTATGTCAGTGAAACCTGGGGAACGACCCTAAAGGTACTTGGACATCTGCCCGATGGCGGTCGTCTTTTACTGATCGGCGAAGGTACAGAAACCGTTGCTCAACGGCAGGAGCAGGGTTATCTCAAGCTAGAATTGGTAAACCCTCAACCCAATCAAGTCTATCGCCTGAACGTACTGTTGCATAATGAAGAGCAACATCCTCTTAGTTTTGCAATTTGTCCTCAAATGTCCGCTTAGCCTATGGGATCCAGGGTAGGGATACTGTTGCAGGTCAACGGCCTTCTACAGAGAGACTTCCCAGGAAGACTTCCCAGAGAAATCACCTAGAGAAGTTACTGTGCGAGTTTAACTCACGAGATTATCTCAAAGGTTTAAGAGGATATCTGAAAAGAGTATCAGGTCAAAACCAGGGGTTGAAATCTAAGTTAATTTTAAGGTTAAGACGTATTTAAGGTTAGGATGTAAGGCTTGAGATCTAGCCAAATAGACTCAAGGATTGGCTGGAGTGTTCACAAGGGTTCATAGTAGATTCAGGATGTGGCGATTGAACTTGTCCCTGAAAAAATCAGTTACAGTATCCTAAGGTGTCCATCCCTTCGTTGCTGAACTGAGCTGCCATGACTACTAGCATTCCGCTGATTAGCCAAATTCGCCATCGCCTTGCAACCGGGCCTAAGTCTCAGCCAGAGAACTCCATTTCCCTCAGGATTGCCGTCCAGTTGTTGGTAATTGTCGGAATCATTGCAACGGATGTGGCGATCGAGGAACCGCTGAATCTCTGGGCGATTCCAGTCAGCATTGTGGGGGCAACCTGGAGTGGCTGCCGTCGTCATCATCGAAATGTACCGATTAAATTTTGTATTGCGATTGGAATGCTGATCGCATTGGGTGCTTTTTTCGCCCGACTCGTGGGAGAGCTGAACGATACCCGAGTCGCCCTAGCGATCCTATTAATTCATCTACAGGTTTTGCATAGTTTCGATCTGCCCCGCCGCCAGGATTTAGGATATTCCATGGTGATTGGGCTGATTTTGATGGGAGTGGCTGCCACCCTCAGTCAAACCCTAACATTTGGGCCTCTGGTGCTAGTGTTTCTGGCGATCGCCCTGCCAACATTGGTGCTGGATTATCGGTCGCGCCTAGGACTATCCCAGTTCCGCTGGCGGCACAAATCCGGGCAGCCTACCCAACCTCCGGGATCTTCGGGGCTCAATCTTAAGTTCTTGGCCTTGAGCTTCATCGCGATTGTCGCCCTGGGACTGCTGATTTTTGCCCTGCTCCCCCGGTTACCTGGCTATCAACTGCGATCCTTTCCGGTGAGTGCTCCCCTGGAAATGCCGGAAGGGCAGTTTGATACAAGCCGGGTATTCAATCCGGGCTACGTTGATGGGGGAAAGGATGGTCAATCCGATACCGGGAGCGCTAGGGGTCGCAGTCCCCGGTCTGGCCGGGGCGAACTAAGCTCCACGTTTTACTCTGGGTTTGATACCCAAATCAATCAGAATTTACGGGGACAGATGGATCCCCAGATTGTCATGCGGGTCAGATCCCAGGCCCGAGGATTCTGGCGGGTAGTAGCCTTTGACGAGTATACGGGTCAGGGTTGGGGCATTTCTCGCAATGACAAGACTTATACCCTGCGGCGACCCTGGTGGACTTATCAGTTTAGGTTGTTGCCTCCCTTAACCCAGGCCAAGACCCAGGAAGTGGTGCAAAGCTACACGATTGTGTCTCAGTTGCCCAATTTGCTGCCGGCAATGCCCTGGGCCACGGAGGTTTATTATCCAACGGAGGAGCTGGCAATTGACCCCGAAGGCACCTTGCGATCGCCTTTAGAATTGCGAGAGGGTATGACCTACACCGTCATTTCTGAAGTTCCCTATCGCGATCGCGCTGCCCTGAGTCAAGCCAAAACAACCTACCCAAAAAGAATTCGAGACTTTTATCTTCAGGTTCCAGGGGATATTCAAGCCAAAGTTCGACAAAAGACAGAGGAAATCTTGGCTAATCCCAATCGGGTTGCTCAGAATGATAAATCCCTAGATTCTCCCTACGAAAAAGCCCTGTTTCTCGCCCAGTACCTCAAGCAGAATCCCCTGTATAAACTGCAAGAGGCTCCGCCATTTTTACAAGATGACGAGGATCTGGTGGAGGCATTTTTATTTGGTTATAAAGAGAGTCCCCCTGGCAATCTAGTAACGGGGGGATACCCCGATCACTTTGCTACAGTTTTAACAATCATGTTGCGGTCAATTGGGATTCCGGCCCGGTTGGTGGCTGGATTTGAACCAGGAGAATTCAATCCCTTCACCGGGCTTTATATTGTTCGGAATACGGATGCCCATGCGATGGCGGAGGTTTATTTTCCTGAATATGGCTGGTTTGCGTTTAATCCGATTCCTGGAATGGATTTGATTCCGCCTTCAGTAGAAGAAAATCAAACCTTTAGTGCCCTGCAGGCGTTCTGGAAATGGATTGCAGGCTGGCTACCTTCCCCAGTCACAGGGGCGCTACAAACTATCTTTGGGGCGATTATTGGGGTTCTGGTCGGTAGCCTGCGCTGGTTTTTTAACCTATTCTCCCAGGGTTGGTTGGGTATTCTCTTGGGCCTGGTCAGTGCCACTGCTATTGCCTTTCTGGCTTGGCTGGGCTGGGAGGGGTGGAAGACCTGGCGATATCGCCGCTGGCTCACCAAGCTGCCCATCGAGGAAGGGCTTTATCAGCAAATGCTCCAACTCCTGGCGACGAAAGGCTATCCCAAGCTAGCGGTTCAAACTCCCACTGAATATTCTAAGGCTGTGGGATCGCACCAGTCCATTGATGAGGCCGAGGTAATTGATGAAATCTCCCAGACTTATGTGCGCTGGCGCTATGGAGGACAACCCTCAAATCTGGCCCAGCTTCGTCAACTGGTGCATAACTTAAAAAAAGCACAGCTCAAATCATTCAAGTCCAGATTCAAACGTCCATTGCGGTTCAAGGATTCCGCTTGAGGAATTAGGGAACTGCAGTTTAAACCGTGGATAGCATGCCATCTATTCCTAAATCCATACCTCACAATGAAAATCGCTATAGGATTAATTTCACTCAGCAATATCTATGATATTTGTTAAGGATATCTATCCAGGTTACGAAGCAAGAGGAAAAGAGTCCAGATGAAACAGATTATCCATTTGGGGTTGGTCGGTACTTTGATCAGTGCAGGTCTGTTCTTGGAGATTGGTTTTGGATTCGCCAGCCCCTTCAACCGTTTTACCCGATTGCAATATGATCAAATTCGGGTGGGCATGACCTATGCAGAAATTCAACAACTTCTGGCGGCAGAGGGGGAGCGGGATGCCGGATTCAGCCGTGATTTAACCTCTCGACAGGTCACTTATCACTGGGTGAATCAGGATGGCTCGTCCATTAGTATTGTCTTTGATGAAAACCAGAAAGTCGTCAGATTTGTCGCTTACAATTTGCCTACGGAGAGCAACCAGAACTTTGCTCGTCAATCCTCAGGTTCATCAGAAAGTTCATCCCAGGGTTCGGGAAGTACGGTAGAAAATCGCTTTACTCGCCAATTTAGCACTGCTCAGTACAACAGCATTAAACCGGGCATGACAGCTCTGGAGGTAGACGCTATCCTGGGGACAAAGGGTCAGGCTCCTGGAAAACCTGCCGAGTCATCGGAAATCTATAGCCCAGGGATACAATATTTCTGGTCAAATTCAGATGGCTCCAACATCGTGGTCATGTTTAACCAGAATCAACAGGTTGCCTCTATCTCCAGTCAAAATCTCGACAGTACCGTGTTTGAGATGTCTGCTCCAATTAACCCAGGGGTGGCCCTAGGATCAACTTCAACCCCAACAGCCCCAGAAACTGCCCCTATGGTTGCCACCCGAGCCCAATATTATCAGCTACGCTTGGGCATGACCTATGGGCAAGTTCAGCAAATTATGCAGGTTCCTGGCACAACCACTGGTTTCAATCCCGATAGCAATGAAGATTTCAGCGCCACCTATGAATGGATGAACCCAGATGGCAGCGGCATCAGGGTGCTATTTGATACTGAGGGACAGGTCTTCAAGGTATATAGCTATGGGTTGGGGGTGGGGCTACGACCTTAGGCTTGAGAATCCCAAGGTTGATGAGCTTGATAGAGTCAGGTTAGGGCAAGATAGACCTGCATTTGAGCGCCAATAGTGCGGTATAGTACCTAGCAGAAGGATAATGATTTCCAGTGGCTAGCATTGTTGATCTATGATTTTTGATCAGAGGTTTTTGATCAGGGGTTTGCAACAGATTTGCGACAGGTTTGATTGCAATTGGTTGCAGCAGCAAAAGTCACGGGATGTCAAGAAATGCTGTTTGTATCGGATAGGAGAAATACTTTAATGAAACGGTTTTTTTGTTGGTTGGCTTCATTGAGTTTACTTATCACTGGTCTGATTGGTTTTGGAACTGCCCCGGCGATCGCCACTTCCCTGGAGATGTCTAAACTGGGTATCATTTCCCCGGTTTTAGCCGTTGAGAGCCGGAGAAATCGAGCAGATGAAAAACTCGCAGAAGTGGGAGAAAAGCTTGACTTGAATAATAGCTCTATTCGAGAATTTCGGCAGATTAGAGGGATGTTTCCTACCCTGGCCAAGCTAATTATTGATAATGCCCCCTATGACTCCGTTGAGGACGTTCTAGAGATCCCCAACTTGACCCAGCAACAGGCAGATCTGCTGAGAGCTAACTTAGATCTTTTCACAGTAACTCCAGAAACTTCTGTCCTGCAAGAAGGTAATTTCCGCTTAAATACCGGAACATACGACTAGAACTGGTCAGATTCAATGGCTTAGTCAATTTTGTTCGAATTAATGTTGATTGAAATAATATTATTTCAATCAACATTTGATCAACATAATTGAGGCAGAGAGATATTCTTTCTCTCTGCCTCTTGAAGGGTTATATTAAATTTCTGACTTTTAATCAGTTCTGAACTTTCTGTAGAGAAAGCCAGTCCCTATTTTGAAAATCCTATTATCTTAATCTATCTTAACCGAACCTATTATCGGGAACCGGCTCCGCTTTCGCCCCCACCACTCTTAGGGGTGGGCTCGTAACCCTGAAAAATAGTGCCTGAGATACCAGACTCAAACCGTGTAGACACGAACTGAAGCTCTGTTGTTGCCTGAGAAGCTGACACTGCTGCCAATTGCCATCCCACGCCCATTACAGCTGTTAGTAATAACCTGGAGATAGAGATACATCCCATCGAAACTGACCCCAAATCCTAAAAGACAATGTTTAACTACTAAACACCCTTTCCCCGATTTAATCAGTATATCAGTAATATTACTGAACTATCCCTAATCAGATAGACGTTTCTTAAACTGTCCTAGGCTGGAACCATTTCCCCAAAAATTTCGTATGATTAGGCTGGGGATTCATACCCTGCATGATTACAGCCCCTCAGTCTATACATTTCAAGCCCAGCGATCTTGGTAGGGGGCCCAAAGAGATCTAACCCACGTTCTGCCCTTTCAACTATCTCATTACAAGACGTTCAAGGAGTTGGTCTAGTATTTATAAATATTTATAAGAAGATTTATACCGAGAATTCATAGACATTCTTGCCCAATTTTTTAGCCTGATACATAGCCATATCTGCTTTTTGAACTAGCAATTCAATGTCACAGGTATCTTCAGGATAGAGACTGATGCCAATACTGGTGGTAATAGACACTTCATGGGCTTCAAGGGTAATGGGCTTGATAATGGTTTCCAAAACTTTTTCAGCAACTTTTTCAGCGTTTTCTCGGCTGGGAATTCCAGGTAGAATAATCGTAAATTCATCGCCCCCCAAACGAGAAACTGTGTCACTGCCCCGCAGACATCCCTGAAGTCGCTCAGCTACAGCTTGCAGGAGTAGATCCCCAATGTGATGCCCCAAATTGTCATTGACGAGTTTAAAGTCATTCAAATCCAGAAAAAACAAGGCAACAGATTTTTTATATTGGTCTGCCCAGGCTAAAGATTGCTGCAATCGCTCCTGAAAAAGTTTGCGATTGGGTAAGCCCGTGAGGGGATCATGTTCAGCAGAAACTCTAAGGGCGGCATTGGACTGTTCTAATTCTGAGGCCAATTGCTTGAGATTGGCTTCAAGTTGTTTGCGTTCGGTAATATCCCGGATTACCCCAACCAGAAAGAGATTACCCGCCCCATCCTGGTGGAGCGATCGCTTAATTTCAATCAAGTGAACCTTACCATCGGCACAGGTTAGTTTCTCTTCACACTCCTGGATAATCGAGCTATGAAATGCCTGTTCATCCTGCTGCCATAGGATTTTGGCTTCAGAAACCGGGAACAGTTTATAGTCTGGCGAGGTCATGATCATCTCTGGTGGGTACCCGGTCAATTGACAATAGGCTTGATTGATCACAATCTTCTCGTGATTGATGTTCTTTACATAAACCGGGTCAGGAATGGTGTTGATCACACTTTTGAAAAACTCGGTCGATCGCTTCATTTCCTCCTGGCGATGGGCCCAATAGGCCAGAATAGTAATGGCTGAACCCCCTAGGGCAATAACTCCAGGCACCAGTGGAATCCACCATCCCAATCGAAACGCAACATAGGCTAAAACGGTCAATAATCCTCCCGTTGCCAAGGTTGCCACCAGGGATCGATAGGGCGATCGCCCATACCAGCACATCTGGGCTCCCGCCAAAGCCCAGGCATAGATCCAAAGCCATTCGACGATCTCTGGCCAAACTCGAATGGATTGACGATCATAGAGAGCCGAATCCAGAATTTCACTGAGAAAGTTAGCCTGCAACTCTACTCCATACAGGGGTCGAGGCTGCTTGAACAATTCACTATAGGCGGTTGAATAAAGATCCTTAACGCTCGGAGCCACAGATCCAATCAAGACAATCCGATCCTGAATTTGCCCCGGAGAAACCCGGCCTTCTAAGACATCCCGCATGGAAACGGTGGCAAAATAGCCTGATGGCCCCCGAAGATTGGCGAGAAATTGATAGCCCCCCGGATCAGCCCGAATATAGCCCCCATCATTGGGTTGAAATTGGCGAAAGACCCGCTGACCCAATCTGAGATCGTTGGCTTGATTGGCGGCTTCAGGGGTGATGCCTTCCTGAGCCAGGTAGATCAGTGCCAGCTCAAGGGCAAAACTCTGGCGAGTTTGTCCATCGGCAAATCCTTGCATGTAGAGTAAACTGCGGCGAATCTTACCATCAGCGTCAACAATGACATTATTGAATCCCACCAGATCTCGCTGGCCCAAAATTGGCGGTGGCTGAATCCCTAAACTCCGAGAGGTTTCAACCTTCTCAATTCCCACCAGGTTGGGAATTGTCTTAAAAGATTGCACCAGTTGGTTGTAGCCGGGGGGAGCCGGCAAATCTCGATAAATATCCAGGCCAATGGCTTTGGGTTTAGCTTGATCAAGGCGAGTGAGTAAGGCGGACAGATCCCGATCTGACACAGGAAAACCATAGGCTTGCAAGTCCTTCTCATCAATCCCAACAATCAAAATCTTTTCATCTACAGGTTCTAACGGACGCAGCCGAAAATATAAATCAAAGACTGACCACTCCGAAGACTGTAATAAACCCAGAAGCCGAATTAAAAGTACAGTTCCGGCAACTCCAGAGGAAATCCACCAAACAGGAGACTCCTGCTGCTTAACCCATTGCTTTAAAGCGGAGAGAAGCCGATTGGAGGATTGATCTAGCTTTTGAATTAACATTCGCCTGCCTGAGACATGGGAACCAAAGAAGTAAATAAATGGATTCAGTTGGCGTTTGAGCAGGAAACCCTATGGATTTGACTTTAAATCATGGTTTAAATTAGGATTTAAATTATAAATATGGAGCCGGTATTTTACCCTCGCAGATTGTAAACTGCAGTTTATAAACCGTAGACTGTAAACCAATACCCAGTAATACTAATAAACCTTCTCAGACTGCCATGTTTGGTTTCAATCAACTCAGTTATTCACATCAATCATTAACATCTGAGTTGAAACTGGGTTGAAACTGGACTGAATTAACCTCTAGTTAGTTATCAAAGCGACCTAGCCTATCGGATATTAAATCTGACTTTTCAAATGCCCTCTAATCCCTAGCGATCGCTCCATCTGCTGAGGGATGTCTGATGTTTATAGATTGATTACGGTAAATCGATTGTGGTAGATTGACCCTGATTGCAACGATCATGAGCCCTGACAAGGCCCCTCCGTAGAGGCTTTCAGGCTCAATCGATAAGCTTGAAACTTTGCTCTCTCACCCGTGGCCATCAATAAGACCTCAGCCCTTCTGAGGTTGCAGAACTAAGAAGTTTCTCACATTTCAGCATAACCTACATCATCCCTGAAAGTCTTGTTCCCCTTGATATCCTGATAAATCCGCTAGAGCTTCCAAGGATTGCAGTCCTGAGTAGAACTTTCCCTGAATTTCCCAGGTGGGATAGGATGTAATTCCAAGCTGGCGGCACAGTTGAGGTTGAGGATCTGGGCCTTGGGGATCGCATTCAACGTAGTTGACCAGGTCAAAAGCTGCCTTGCCAAATAGTTGCTTCTGTTGCTGGCAGTGGGGACACCAGTAAGCCCCGTACTGTTTAGCTCCAATGCTCTGAAGATGGTGGGCAAGACTAAGACCTGCCGGACTGGAAACGTTGGTAATCTGAAACCCTGTTATTGGTGGAGCTTCCGTTGCCTGGGTGGTGTTGTAGACCCCGAGTACTCCGATTAGCGTCACCATCCCAATTGCTAATCCCTGAAACAGGAGTTGACCGATGTCTTCCCAGCTACGACCGACCAGGGTTAACAAAAATAAACTGAAGGAGAAAATTGCTGACAAAGCACAGTAAAAACAGAACGTTCGTAACTCAAAGGCAAGCAGGTAAATCAAGTAGCTGCTGCAAATCGCCATCGCCGTTCCCAGTCCAAACATCAGTCCCCAACTCAATTGTTCCAGGGAGAATTGAGTTTTGGGGTTTTTGAAAAGCTTTGGCCCCAAGGCTAAGCCTGCCATGGTCAGATAAGCCAGACAGCCAAACAGGGGCAACGGCAGGTTGAAAATGGTTCCATAGGGACTGTTGAGGACATCGTTGCAGTTGCTAATCGGGCAAGCCACTGAGGTTCCCGAAAGCTTTGTCCAGGTGAGATAAGCGGTTTCCAGGCTACCGGAAAGGGCGATCGCCCCGATGATCATCCGTGACTGCTGCTGGATCCAGGGGGTAGAACGATGGGATTGCATGGTAGGAATTCTAAAAAGCAACGAGTTAGTGTGACATAGATGCTGGATAACCCAGCCTTTGAACGGAGCTTAATTTATTCTTTCAACTTAAAGGATTCAACCTCAAAAATTCAATCTTAAAATTCAATTTTATATAGCATTATCCGAACCTGCACGAATATTGACTCTAGATTCCCTCTACCCTAGAATCCCTCAGCGGCTCCATCCTGCCTCGGGTCGGCAGCCCCCTCCAAATCTCCCTGTGGAGTGACCAGAATAATATTGGCATTCCCCCAACCCTCCTGTTCAATGATGGAATGGCCCCGGCGCTTGAGCTCATTCAAGGTCGCTGAATCCATCCGTCCTTTTTCCACCATCAGTCGATCAGGTAACCACTGATGATGAATTCGAGGCGCAGAAACCGCTGTTTCAGCATCAAAACCAAACTCTAAAACATTCAGCACAACTTGCAGCACTGTGGTAATAATGGTGCTGCCCCCCGGGGTACCAGTGGCCATAAGTAATTTGCCGTCCCGAGTCACAATGGTTGGAGTCATACTGGAGAGTGGAGTTTTCTTCGGGGCGATTTGATTTGCTGCTCCTCCCACTAAACCAAAGGCATTGGGAACCCCCGGCGCGATCGCAAAATCATCCATTTCATTGTTCAAGACAATCCCTGTCCCCGCCGCTACGACTCCTGCCCCGAAGCCAGTATTGATGGTGAAGGTGAGACTGACAACGTTGCGGGCAGCATCCACTACGGTCAGATGGCTAGTTTCAGGGGATTCCCAACGATAGCGTTGAATTTGTTCAAGGGAAGCGGGCTGAATCTGCTGAAAAGGTTGGGCCCGATTCGGATTAATGGTTTTCAGCCGCTCCCTAGCGTAACCCCGACTGGTCAGGGAACCAACAGGAACCGCAACAAAATCGGGATCTCCTAAATATTCCGCCCGATCCGCATAGGCAATCCGCATCACCTCGGTAAGCCAGTGCAGGGTATTGGGGTGACCTGGCCCCCAAGCCTTGAGATCCTGGGGCTCAATCATATTCAGCATCTCTAGCAAATGCACCCCCCCCAGAGGAAGGCGGAGGCATTGAACAAACCTGAGCCTGCCGAAATTCTCCACAGAGAGGACTCCGCCAGATCGGGGTATAGACATTCAAGTCCTCCAGGGTGATCAAGCCGCCATAATTTTTCATGTCCTGGGCGATCGCCTGGGCAATTCTTCCCTGGTAGAAGCTCCGAGGTTCCTGGGCAATTTGCCTCAGGGTTTGGGCCAGATCCTGCTGGATCAAGATATCTCCAGGCTGGTAGGGCTGGCCATTTTGGGTAAAAATACGGCGGGCGGCAGGATTACTGGCAATGATGGGCAAACGCTGTCGGATTGATCGAGTTAGGGATTCCCCAACGGGGAACCCGTTCTCTGCCAGATTAATGGCCGGTTGAACTACCTCTATCCAGGGAAGCTGACCATAAAATCGATGCACCGTGTACAACCCGGCAATGGTTCCGGGTACCCCTGCCGCCAAATGGCCATCCAGGCTGGCCCCAGGCTGGGGCTGACCCGTTGCATCCAGATACATGTCTGGAGTGGCAGCAATCGGGGCACGCTCTCGAAAGTCCAAAGCTTGAATCTGATAGCCGACTCCAGGTTCAGGGGATGGCCGCCCCAACAATAAAAATCCGCCGCCACCGATTCCAGCGGAAAAGGGCTCCACGACAGAAATTGCCAGGGTTGTAGCGACAGCAGCATCCACCGCATTCCCCCCCTGCCGGAGCATCGCCAAACCCGCTATTGTGGACTGATTATCCGCCGAAGCTACCATTCCAGTCTGGCTTCGATCAGAAGTCCTTTGCTGCAGGGATTGACAACCACTACCTAAAAGTAGGATGAGGATCCCCTGAACCAGAATTCCCTTGACGCTGAAAAAATTCACAAGCTTTGAGCTTAAACCGTAACCGGGGCTGTCTCCGCCGCCAATTCGGCTAGGCGTTCCTGCTGATCCTGGAAGATGCAAGTCTGGATCATCTGCTCAATATCCCCCTCTAGAATCGTTTCTAAAGGGAAATTCTGGCCCAAGCGGTGATCTGTGGCCCGATTGTCCTTGTAGTTGTAGGTTCGGATCTTTTCAGAACGGGAGCCGGTTCCCACCTGCGATCGCCGCATTGAGGTTACGGCATCCTGTTGTTCCCGCAGTTTAATCTCATAGAGCTTGGCCCGAAGGATTTGCATCGCCCGCTCCCGGTTTTGTAATTGACTACGTTCCTCGGTACAAAAAATTCGAATCCCGGTGGGTTTGTGAATCAAGTCAACCGCTGTTTCAACCTTGTTGACGTTCTGTCCCCCTGCACCGCCAGAACGGGCTGTGGTCATCTCAATCTCTTTGGGATCAATTTCAATTTCGACATCATCCACCTCCGGCATAATCGCCACGGTTGCCGTTGAGGTATGAACCCGCCCCCCCGCTTCAGTTAAGGGAACCCGTTGAACCCGATGGACTCCCGCTTCAAACTTCAGCTTGCTGTAAACCGAATCCCCTTGAATCTCCAGGATGGCTTCTTTAAAGCCCCCCATGTCCGCCAGGGATTCACTGACCATTTTGACGCGCCAATTTTGCCCCTCAGCATAGCGAGAATACATTCGTACCAGATCCCCAGCCCAAATGCTGGCTTCATCACCTCCTGTCCCAGCCCGAACCTCTAACATAATATTTTTATCATCGTTCGGATCCCGGGGCAGGAGTAGAACTTTTAATTGGGTTTCAAGCTGTTCGCTCTCTGCTTCTAGTTCGTTGACTTCTAGGGCCGCCATCTGCTTAAGTTCTGGATCGTTCCCCGTTTCGCGGTAGATTTGCCTGGCATCAGCTAGCTCTTGCTGAACGATTTGCCAGCGCTGGTAGGCTTCAACCACGGCTTCCATGGAAGAACGGGCCCTGGCTACCCGCTGAAATTCGTCCGGATCAACGGCGACCTCAGGATCAGCCAACCGCAGGGTGAGTTCGTTGAACGTTTGCTCTACAGATTTGAGTTTGTCGATGAGGTAATTTTCAGCCATGGTCGTTGTCCTTTGTCAGTTGTCAGGGATGACTTGAAGATATTGCTCTAAAGTGCAACTTAAAAAAAGTGCAACTTAGAAAAGTATTAACCGCGCAAATTGTCAGTAGAAAACAGTTCTACAGACAACGGACAAGTGACAACCTGGCTAACCCTCAGACTTAGACTCACCGGATGGGGCGGAGTGCTTATCGGTCATGCCATACTTTCGCATGAACCGTTCGACTCGTCCCTCGGTGTCAATGATCTTTTGAGTGCCAGTATAGAAAGGATGATTTCCTGACCAGACATCAACCTGGATCTTGGGTTGAGTTGAGCCTACTTTCATGACTAATTCGCCGTTGCAGTAAACTTCGGCTTCTGGGTACCATTCCGGGTGAATATCAGGTTTAGGCATAGTCTCTCCGTTAATTTGCTTGATTGTTGAGTTGATTTTTGAATGCTTAATTTTTGAACTATTCTAACTTTAACAAGCCCAGAATAATGACTCCAAAAATTATCGTTTTGAGAATTGAGGGGCTTTCCGGGCCTTTTTCAGGCCGTATTTCTTTCGCTCTTTAGCTCGTGGATCGCGGGTGAGATACCCTTCGGCTTTGAGGGGAGGACGATTATCGGGGCTCAGTTCGCACAGGGCTCGGGCCACTCCCAACCGGATTGAGTCAGCCTGACCCGTTAAGCCACCCCCTCGAACATTGACGAGAATGTCATACTCATTCTCCAGCCCTAGAGTTTCCAGGGGAGCCTTGGCCGTAGAGAGATATCCCTTATTAAATTGTAGATAGTTCTCTCCTTCACGGCCATTAATGGTCAACTGACCGGTGCCAGGAATTAAGCGAACCCTTGCACTGGAAGACTTGCGACGGCCTGTGCCCCAATAAACTGCTCGATTATCTGTTCCTTGCATGATTACTTACCTTTTGTTGGAATAGTGTTGATATGTAATGTCTCAGGTTGCTGGGCCTGATGGGGATGGTCTGGGCCAGCATAGACTTTAAGCTTTCTAAAAAGCTGCCGTCCCAGGGCGTTTTTGGGTAACATTCCTCGAATGGCATCCTCAACGATCCGCTCAGGGATCCGGGCTTGAAGCTTTTCAAACGTTTCAGTCTTCATGCCACCGGGGGTTCCGGAGTGCCGACGATAGAGTTTTTGCTCGGGTTTCCTGCCGGTCACTCGAACCTTCTCCGCATTGATCACCACAACAAAGTCGCCGGTGTCCATGTGGGGAGTATAGATGGCCTTGTTCTTGCCCCGGAGAATCCGGGCAATTTCAGTCGATAAACGACCTAGCCGTTGCTCAGCCGCATCCACGACATACCACTTTTGCTCAATTTTAGCCTGAACCGGAAGATAGGTTTTGGTCAGTAAACTGGCCATAATGAAAGTCTCCTTAAATGTTTATCTAGTTAGATAGATATGGAAAACAACTGAAATCCCTGTTGTCCCCTAAAAAAAATCGTGGGAAGGCATCGAACCAGATCTGGGGATCAATAGGAAAATCCAGATAGCCAACCCGCAAAAGGCAAAGTCCTTGGGCAGGCGCAGAGTGCTTGACTTCATGACGCTGTTCCTGTTGCCAGATCCGCTTGAAGCTCTCGGGCGATCGCTGCCCAATCCCCACCTGAACTAACATTCCCACCAGTAGCCGCATCATTCCATAAAGAAAACCACTGGCTTGAACTTCAATATAGAGAAATGGCCCTAGGCGTTGACAAACTGCCTCCTGCACCTCCACCCAGGCATGGGGCCGGGAGGAACCAGCCCGTTGAAAGGCAGCCAAATGATGACGACCAACTAAAGGGTTCAGGGCTGACTGAATCAAAGACTCATTCAAATTCGCCTGATAATAATGCCAGACAAAAGGATGTACAAACAGATTGGGTCGGGCCTCGGTGTACAAGGTATAGCGATAGCGTCGCCACTTCGCTGAAAACCTGGCGTGCCAACCCGGTGCAACCAGAGCAGATGCTCGAATCAGCAGATCAGAGGACAATCGACCATTCAATATATCTGCCCAACGGTGAGCTGGAATATGGGCCGGAGCATCAAAATGGGCAACCTGGGCCGCCGCATGAACTCCAGAATCCGTCCGCCCGGCAGCATGAACCGTCGTTGGATAACCTACTACCATGGCCACAGCTTGCTCAATTTCTTCCTGAACTGTTCGGCCATTGGGTTGACGTTGCCAACCCTGAAAGTGAGTTCCCTGGTATTGAATCACCAGAGCCACTCGCTGCCATTCTGAGTTTTGGGGAAAATTCTCAGACAATTCTACACCAGCTCAATCACAGCCATTTCAGCATTATCACCCTGGCGACGAATGGTACGAATAATCCGGGTATATCCTCCATTCCGGGAGCCATATCGCTCCGATGCTCCCTCAAATAGGGAATGCACTAACTGTTTGTCATAAAGATAGCCCAGGGCTCGACGGCGAGCGGGTAGAGAGCCATCCTTTGCCAGAGTAATCATTCGTTCCACCTCTGTTCGAACCGCTTTTGCTCGAGTTTTGGTGGTAGTAATCCGGCCATGGCGAATTAGCTCTGTGGCCAACGCCCGCAGTAAAGCTTTTCGCTGGTCAGCCGGCTTACTCAGTAGGGCAACACGACAACGGTGACGCATAATCAACTCCCTGTTGATAATAAATTCCTATACTTTACTCGCCCGCTCTAAAGGGAGAGTAATACCCAAGCGCTTTTGCAGCGCCTCGATCACTTCTTCAGCAGACTTTTGCCCAAAATTTTTGATTTCAAGCAAGTCTTCCTGGGTGTAATCTCGCAGATCAGCCACAGAGTTAATCTGTGCCCGTTTGAGACAGTTGTAGGCTCTCACGGAGAGCTGTAGTTCCTCAATCGGAATCTGACTGGTCGGATCAACATCTTCTCCAGGTTCGGCCTTGACCGATTCTAGAGTCACATCTTTCAGTGGCGAGAACAAGCTCACCAAGGTTGTGGCTGCTTGACTAATCGCTTCCTGGGGTGTAAAACTACCGCTCGTCCAGATTTCTATTAGTAAGCGATCTTGCTCTACTGACTCGCCAATCCGTACATTCTCAACGGCATAGTTGACCCGGCGAACTGGCATAAAAACCGCATCAATTTGGAGAAAATCAAGCGATGTTGCCTCATCTCGATTCCGATTGATGGCTCGATAACCACTTCCCTTTTCAACCTGAAACTCCATTTCCAGAGTCGCATCGGGTGACAAGGTTGCGATGTATTGACTTTTGTCAATTACCTCAACTTCAGAGGGCAGATCAAAATGACCAGCAGTGACCGTGGCAGGCCCTTGAACCAGTAAACGGCCAATTTGCTTCTGGTCAGAATAGCTTTTGAGAACAACCTCTTTAAGGTTGAGTAACACTTCAAGCACATCCTCTCTCACCCCTGGAATCGAAGCAAATTCATGATTCACTCCAGCAATTCGCACAGCGGTAATCGCCGTCCCCTCCAGATTGGAGAGTAAAACCCGCCGTAAAGCATTACCAACCGTAATCCCTTGGCCCTTGTTGAGGGGCTCTATGAAAAACTTACCGTACTGGCTGCGGTCAGCTTCTGTGCTGGACTCAATGCACTCAATCTTAAACTGTGCCACCAATCAACCTCCTTTATCCTTTCAGCTCCATCGTCATGCCCAAGTCTCAACAAAGTCTTAAAACAGCTATCAAGACCGTTCTAAAACTGCTTGATAAATATGCTTAAACCTACACGCGGCGACGCTTTGGAGGACGGCAGCCATTGTGAGGAATGGGAGTAATATCCCGAATCAGCGTGATCTCCAGCCCAGCCCCTTGAAGAGCCCGAATTGCTGTCTCCCGCCCTGCTCCTGGGCCACTAACCATAACTTCAACCTGTCTCATACCCTGATCAGTCGCTCGACGACCGGCATTCTCAGCAGCCGTCTGAGCCGCAAAGGGTGTACCCTTCTTCGCTCCTTTAAAGCCAGTTGACCCTGCAGAGGACCAGGATATGACCTCACCATTCGGATCAGTAATGGTTACAATCGTATTATTGAATGTAGACTGAATATAAGCCAGTCCGTTAGGCACATTACGCTTCTGTTTCTTGGTAGTTGATTTCTTAGATGGTTTGGCCATAAATCTTCTTTAGACTCATCCTCTGGACTATTTTTCTGAACTGACTTGAACTGAGTACAATTGGGTGAAAACAATAATACACACATAACCCTGAGGGCCTGTGCTGTTTTAAACCTAATGACTACTTCTTAGCCGCTTTCTTCTTACCCGCTACAGTCCGCCTGACCCCTCTGCGAGTTCTCGCATTAGTACGGGTTCTCTGACCCCTGACTGGTAAGCCCATCCGATGACGACGACCCCGGTAAGTACCAATATCCATCAATCGTTTGATGTTCATGGCCTCCCACCGTCGCAGATCCCCTTCAATCTGATATTTGCTTTCAACCGCTGCCCGAAGTGCGGCAACATCAGCATCACTCAGATCTCGAACCCGAGTGTCGGGATTGACCCCAGACTCCTCTAAAATTTCGTGAGACCGTGAAAGCCCGATTCCATAAATGTAGGTTAGACCAATCTCAATCCGCTTATCGCGGGGCAGGTCTATTCCAGCTATTCGTGCCACAACCCTCTCTCCCTCGTCATTTCTAGTTTAGTTATTTGACTTCAGTTATCTCGATTGATAGCGCTAGGGTTGCCCGATTCCATAATGGAATGTCTCATCCCAAGAGATCACAATGAATCAACCGATAAGTTTACTCGGCTTGAATTTCCAATGGTCGGCGCTTCAAGCAAAGGTTTACCCCTGTCGTTGTTTATGTTTTGGGTTGACAGAGCAGATTACCATTACCCGCCCCCGTCGCCGAATGACTCGACATTTCTCACAAATTTTACGAACCGACGCTCGAACCTTCATGCCAATTTAAAAAAGAACCACAACGAATCTACAATTATATCATCTATTGCCACTTCAGGATAGAAAGTTTTTGCTATCTTTCCCAATGGAGCTTGACCATTATTTCTTTTTCAAGCGGTAAGTAATTCTTCCCTTCGTCAGGTCATAGGGGGTCAACTCAACCTTAACCCGATCCCCAGGCAAGATTTTAATATAGTTTCGCCGAATTTTGCCTGAAATATGGGCCAGAACATTAAATCCGTTATCTAAATCAACCCTGAACATCGCATTGGGAAGAGACTCCGTTACAGTTCCTTCCATCTCAATCAAGTCTTGCTTGGACAAGCTAGAACTCCTTTTAAAATTCAATTGATACTAACAGTTTAGGCATTTGCTTGAACCCCTACTTAGACCATGAAACTATGGGTAAAAAGAGAGTAACTTGAACCACACTTCTTAACACAATTTTATCAAATTTTGGCTCTGATGATTGAACCTTTGTCAAGAGTATAGAAAAACTAATCAATTATTAGGATTGTCTAACACTGTCAAGAGTTCAGTTGCTACCTGATCAATGGGAAGATTTCCATTGACTTGAACGAGTTGTTGGCGAGCTTGATAAAATTCAATTAGAGGTGCAGTTTGTTCCCGATAAACGCTCAATCGATGAAGAATTGTGGCTTCGTTGTCATCTGAGCGCCGATCTCCATCTGCAGATCGGGTTAGAAGTCTCTGAATCAAGATTCCGTCTGGAACATCCAGGTTAACCACAACTGTCTGATCAGCAGATTGGGAGTCATCGAGAGTGGCCAGAGGTAACTCGGACGATTCTTTGAGCAGAGATTCCAAAAACTGGGCTTGAGGAACATTTCGAGGAAATCCGTCCAATATCCAACCGCTGTAGGCATCAGTTTGAGATAGTCGCTCCTTGACCATATCCAGAATTAATTGATCTGGAACTAAATCTCCCCGATCCATATAAACCTTGGCCTTTTGACCCAGTTCAGTTCCCTCAGACACATTCAGCCTCAATATATTTCCAGTCGAGATATGGGGAATCTCAAGATATCCAGCTAATCTCGCTGCCTGTGTCCCTTTACCTGAACCGGGGGGGCCTAATAAGATAATCTGAACCACTACTGCTTCACCATCCCTTCATAGCGTTGAGAAATGACATAGGTCTGAACTTGCTTGGCAGTATCAATCGCTACCCCAACCAGGATTAACAGGGAGGTCGCCCCAAAGCCTCGAAAGGTCGGAACTCGGGTAGCACTCTCGATAATTGTCGGGATAATGGCTACTAAACCCAGAAAAATGGCTCCGAGAAATGTCAGGCGGTTCAGTACCCGCTCCAAATATTCGCTGGTGGCTTTGCCTGGACGGATTCCCGGAATACTAGCTCCCATCTTCTTCAAATTTTGAGAGATGTCAACCGGGTTCATGATCAAGGAAGCATAGAAATAGCTAAAAAACAGAATCATGGACAGGTAAAACAGAGTATAAAGCCAGGGTGTCTGGCCCCCAGGACTTAAGGCTGTTGCAACCCGAATCAGGACTGGATTATTCGTGACCTGGGACAAAGAAGCTGGAATGATCAAAACGGCGGAGGCAAAAATGATCGGCATAACGCCCCCTTGATTCAGGCGCAGGGGCAGATAACTATTCTTTTCCCGATAAAGCTTGCGACCCACCTGACGGCGAGCGGAAACAATTGGAATCCGACGAGTTCCCTCTTGAACAAACACAATCCCCACAATCATGGCCAGGAAGATCAACAGCAGAAAAATTACGCGGCCAATAATAGCCCGATCCCCACTTTGAGCCAGGGTGATGGTATCACCTAAAGAACGAGGTAAAACAGCAACAATATTGACAAAAATCAGTAGTGATGCTCCGTTGCCAATGCCCCGTTCAGTAATCAGTTCTGAAACCCACATGACAAACATTGAGCCCGCAGCTAGGGCTAAAACAAGTTCTGCAATAAATAGGGGGCCGGGATTCTGAGGCACTCCTGATAGATTGTTGATATAAAGTGCCAAACCAAAGCTTTGTAAAACGGCCCAACCCAAAGCGACATAACGGGTAATCTGAGAGATTTTACGCCGCCCTGCTTCTCCTTCATTTTTTTGCAATTCCTCTAAGCTAGGAAGTGCCGCCGTCATCAATTGCATAATGATTGAGGCATTAATGTAAGGTATAATGCCTAATGCAAAAATTCCCAGGGCAGATAAACCTCCCCCAGAAAATAGATCCAGTAAGCCAATCACCGGGCTATTTTGAATATTCTCTGCGAAGGCGGCCCGGTCAATTCCTGGGATCGGGAGAAAAACCCCAAGTCGAACCAGAATTAGCAACCCAACTGTAACCAAAATCCGACCTCTCAAACCTGCAGCCTGGGCCATCTGCATGAATGTTTCTTGAGCCGTAGGGATCTTATCTCGACTGACAACCATGAAGGTTTACCTCCTAGTATTAACTGGGTTTTGGCAATGGAAGTTGGCCTACTCCTCTTCAGAGGAGGGTGATTGCTGAGCAGCAACCCCTAGTTCAGCAGCCTCTTGACCTAGCCCTTGTGGGACAGCTTCTTCCGAAGGTTGAGTTCGGGAACCAATCACTTCACAAGTCCCCCCCGCCGCTTCAATCTTATGGCGGGCAGTCTTGGTAAACGCCGCCGCTTTGACATTTAGGGCAATGTTGAGCTCTCCATCTCCGAGGAGCTTTAAGGGGCCATCATCAGTGGTGACAATCCCAGCTTTCATTAAGGAAAATAGAGTAACCTCTGCATTTGCCGGAAGTGATACCAACCGTCCTACATTTATGGTAGTGTAACGCTTCTGGCGAACCAGGGGAAAGCCTTTTAGTTTGGGTAAACGACGATATAAAGGGTTCTGACCCCCTTCAAACCCCGGGCGAGTGCCTCGACCTGAGCGGGACTTCTGACCCCGCATTCCTTTCCCACAACTGGCTCCTTGACCAGCGGAGATTCCTCGACCCAAGCGACGGCTGCGGGTTCGAGATCCGGGCTTGGGTACTGCATCTTTTAGTCTCATGTTCAGTCCTCTAGACTTTGATAGTAATGTTGGCTATAGCCGAGTGTTGAAATTTACATTGATTGAAATTTACATTCTAGGGAGTCAATAGCTGAAAAAACAGCTAAACATAGAGCGTTCTCAGGCTTGTCTTGCCTCCTGTTGATTTAGACGTAAATCCTCAAGCATCAACACCTAAGCATAAAGTTGCTCAATCGGAACTCCCCGCTCCTCAGCAACTTCCGAGAAAGTTCGCAGGGTTGAAAGGGCTTCTATGGTTGCCCTGGCATTATTGAGGGGATTCCCTGATCTAAGCTGTTTTGCCAGAATATTTCGTACCCCAGCCAGCTCCAGAACCGTTCGGACAGCCCCCCCAGCAATTACCCCCGTTCCAGGAGTTGCCGGACGAACCATGACTTTTGCTCCTCCTGCTATTCCATCATTGGGATGGGGAATTGAGTAGGATCGGGTCAGGGGAACAGTGATCAGGTTCTTGCGACCATCCGCAACTCCCTTCTTGACCGCGCTAATCACATCAGCGGCTTTGCCGACTCCAACCCCAACCTGACCCCGTTCATTGCCAACAATGACGATGGCCCGGAAGCTCAGCTTTTTACCCCCTTTGACCACCTTAGTAACCCGGCGGATCTGCACTACCCGCTCTTGCCATTCTGACTCTTTTTCTTTGGTGCGATTGCCGCCTTTTTTGCGTCGTTGCTGTTGTTGCTGTTGCTGTTGTTCTGCCATAAGAATTGATCCGATTGATTCAATTATTTAAGTTTCAGATTGATGAGCAGAGAGTTTGAGGCTTCCAACTCAAAATCAAGCCATTAGAAATCAAGTCCTGCTTCCCGAGCTGCATCTGCCAGTGCTTTAACTCTACCGTGATACAGATAGCCTCCCCGATCAAATACAACTTTAGTGATTCCTTGAGAGAGCGATCGCTCTGCGACTAAGCGCCCCACATGGGTAGACGCATCACAGGTTCCAGCAGCAGACTCAAGCTTTGACTTCAAGTCAGGCTCTAAGGTTGAAGCGGCCACCAGGGTGTGCTGCTTAGTATCATCAATAACCTGGACGTAGATATGATTATGAGACCGAAATACAGCCATCCGGGGACGCTCGGAGGTGCCAAACACACGGCTCCGGACTCGGCGGTGGCGACGTTCACGCGATTCTTGACGTGTAAGTTTCATTGCTTATTTCTTCCCTGACTTACCAGCTTTGCGTCTGACTTGCTCTCCAGCGTAACGAATTCCCTTACCTTTGTAGGGTTCAGGGGGACGTACAGCCCGAATCCGAGCGGCCATGTTTCCTACAATCTCTTTATCGATACCGCTGACAATAACATTAGTATTATTCTCAACGGCGAGATTAATCCCTTCGGGAGGTTTGATCTCGACCGGTTTGCTATAGCCCACATTGAGAATCAAATTGCGCCCCTGAACCTGAGCCCGATACCCAACCCCTTGAATTTCCAGGCGTTTTTCAAAACCCTGAGAAACGCCTTCCACCATATTGGCAACCAGGGTTCGGGACAGGCCATGGCGCTGACGGGCATTACGGCTTTCATCTCGCCGTGCTACTGTGACCATTTCCCCTTCTTGCTCAACTAGAACTTCGGCAGGAAGCTCCCGCGATAATTCTCCTTTAGGCCCTTTTACCGTTACCCGCTGCCCGTCAATATTGAGGTTGACTTTGGCCGGAACCGATATTGGACGTCTACCAATCCTAGACATAGTGCTTTACTCAGTATTCGTGATTAGTGACTTTGCTCGTCCAGACCATGCCAGATCATGATGGACGAAATTTCAGAATCTAAACCTATTGATTAATAATTACTCGATGTAACTACACAGATGTAACTACCAGATGTAACACAGCACCTCTCCGCCAATCCCTTGACGACGAGCTTCCCGATCAGTCATCACGCCCCTTGAGGTGGAAATAATCGCGATCCCAATTCCTCCTAAAACCCGAGGGAGTTCCTTACGGTTTTTATAGACCCTTAACCCTGGGCGGCTAACCCGCTTCAGAGTTCTGATGGTGGGCATTCGAGTTTTGGGATGATACTTGAGAGACAGAACCAGGTTCCGTCTGATCCCCTCACCCACTTCCTCAAAATCCGCGATAAAACCTTCATCTTTCAGGACTCTGGCAATACTCTGAGTCATCCGGGTGGCTGGGATTTGAGTGGTGCGATGACGGGCTAGGCAAGAGTTGCGAATGCGCGTCAGCATATCTGAGATGGTATCGTTTGTTGCCATAATTGCTTACTAGTTTGCTTCCTTAACTTTCTCGAAAAGGCATTCCCATTTCTTTCAGCAAGGCACGCCCTTCTTCATCGGTCTTTGCTGTAGTGATAATTGAAATATCCATGCCGCGAATCTGATCGATGCTGTCATACTGAATCTCCGGGAAGATCAATTGCTCTCGAACCCCTAAACTGTAGTTACCTCGACCATCAAAGCTTTTTGGACTAATTCCCCGAAAGTCCCGAATTCGAGGCAAGGACAGATGAATCAATCGCTCGAGAAAGTTGTACATTCGGTCTGAACGTAGAGTCACCATCACTCCAACGGGCATTCCTTGACGGATTTTGAAGCCTGCGATCGCCTTCTTAGCTCGAGTCACCACGGGTTTTTGGCCCGTGATAATGCTCAACTCCTTGACTGAAGACTCTAATGCTTTGGCATTTTGAGAGGCTTCCCCCAGACCCCGATTAATCGTAACCTTGATCACCTTAGGAGCCTGATGAATATTGGTGTACTTAAATTGCTCCATCAATTTGGGGACAATTTGTTCCTGGTATTGGGTTTTTAGCTTAGAAACCATAATGCAATTTCCTTTTGATAGTCCTGGGCTTTGTCAGGATAGATTTGAGGCCAAACATTAAACCGGGATTCATTGTCAACATCAATCAATGATTTCCCCTGTCTTCTTGAGAATCCGTACCTTGCGGCCATCCTCAGTCAAGGTATATCCAACCCGGCTCGCTACTTTCTCTTTGGTGGAATAGAGCATCACATTGGAACTATGAATGGGGGCCTCAAAGGTGATGACCCGACCTGATTCCCCTTCCTGACTAGGTTTGACGTGCTTGGTGCGAATATTAACATCCTTGACAATTACTTGACTGACCTTAGGAAGCGACTTGAGAATCTCTCCCACTTTTCCTTTGTCCCGCCCACTAATTACCTGCACCGTGTCGCCTTTTTTAACATGCATCTGGAGAGCATGAAGGCTTTTCGCAGCGCCCTTCTTCCGTTTGCCTAGCATCTCAAAGAACCTCCGGTGCCAAAGACACAATTTTCATATAACTCTTCTCCCGTAACTCTCGAGCCACAGGCCCAAAAACCCGGGTTCCTTTGGGATTTCCATCGGGGTTAATAATGACGGCGGCGTTATCATCAAACCGAATGCTCATGCCGCTGTCCCGGCGTAAATTATGGCGAGTCCGAACAACAACCGCTCTGACTACATCTGATTTTTTCACCGCCATATTAGGGATCGCATCCTTAACAACGGCAACAATCTCATCACCAATGAAGGCATAACGACGATTTCCCCCTCCCAGAACCCGAATGCACATTAGCTTTCGGGCTCCACTATTATCAGCGACATTTAATAATGACTGTGTTTGAATCATGACTTATTTCTCTTGCGGAATTTGGAGTCTGTCTGACTTGGTTCTGGAATATCTAGGCCAATATAGCTGAGATTTTGACTAAGATTTGACATTGAGAATCTCAATCACATTCCAGCGTTTTGTTCGACTTAAAGGACGAGTTTCTTGAATCAAAACCCGATCTCCTTCCTGACACTTATTGTCTGAATCATGAGCCTTATAATGCTTAGTCTTAACAACAATCTTGCCGTATTTAGGATGGGGAGAACGATTTTCTACCGCAACCACTACAGTCTTATCCATTTTGTTGCTAATCACCAAACCAACTCTTTCCTTAGTTGCCATCGCTTTTAAACCTAAAACATATCAAATTCAAGAAAACATCAACCCCACTTACCCCATTGATCGTTTAACCGTTCAGGCTTCCTCCGGCTCTGTCTCCTCAGCCGCCCCTTCAGAAACGGCTGAAGTCTCTTTTGGGGGTTCGACAGACTCTACTGGCGCAACGACAGGAGTAACAGGTACTTCGGGTTGTTTGCGCTCATGTTCTACGGTCATCAGTTGAGCCAGACGATGACGAGCATGTTTAAACTCATGGGTTTTTTCAAGTCGTCCAGTTGCCTGGAGGAGCCGCAGGTTGGCTAGCTTCCTTTTGACTTCTAAAATTTGTTCAGACAGCTCCTCATCAGTGAGTTGCCTGGCCTCTTCAGCTTTTGGAAATGCCATTTTTTCCTTTATCTAATATGAACCTGGTATCAATGCGATCAAAGCCCCAATAAGCCTAGGTCTCGACCTGAATATCGGCTTGGGGGTCTGCCTGAGTATCAGCCTGGGTATCTACTTGGGCATCTACCGGAGCATCTACCAGTTCAGTCTCCCGTTGCTTGATAATAAATCGGGTTTTAATCGGTAATTTAAATGCCGCCAGACGCATAGCTTCACGGGCTACGGACTCTGAAACTCCGGCAATCTCAAACATTACTCGACCTGGCTTCACCACCGCCACCCAGAATTCAGGGGCTCCTTTTCCGGAACCCATTCGAGTTTCTGCCGCCCGCATCGTAATCGGTTTATCTGGAAAAATGCGAATCCAGATCTTGCCGCCTCGACGGATATACCGAGTCATTGCCCGACGGGATGCCTCAATCTGGCGAGCAGTAATCCAAGAGGGCTCTAGGGCTTGTAAAGCATATTCTCCAAAATCAATCTGATTGCCTCGGGTCGCTTGACCTCGCATTCGGCCTCGCTGCTGCTTGCGAAATTTCGTTCTTTTAGGACTTAACATTTCGGTTCTCTGGTCAGTTATCGGGTTAGCTATTCAGACATCAGTCATGAGCTGGAATGGCTCAGATTCAAGCAAAGAAGCAAAGAAGTTGAGATGGCTCAAGTATCATTCGAGCGATCGTCGTACTTCTGGCGGCGGGGTTGCTTGCGTCGGGGTTGGGCAGCGGTGGTTGGGGCCGCAACATCTTCTTGGCCAGGAATAATTTCTCCCTTAAAGATCCAGACTTTGATGCCTAAAATGCCATAGATAGTCAAGGCTGTACAGTAGGCGTAGTCAATATCAGCCCTCAAGGTGTGTAGGGGAACTCTGCCTTCGCGAGTCCACTCTGTTCGGGCAATTTCTGCACCATTTAACCGACCACTAACCTGAATTTTGATCCCTTCAATCCCGGCTTTCTGGGCCCGGGTAATCGCTTGACGCACTACTCGACGGAAAGAAACCCGCTTTTCGAGTTGCTGAGCGATATACTCTCCAATCAGAGTGGCATCGGCATCAACTCGGGCAACTTCTACAACATTGATCCGAATCTGTCGGTTGCTCTGGAGCTCATTTTGCAGGCCAACCCTGAGGGATTCAATCCCTGCGCCTCCTCGACCGACGACTACTCCGGGCCGAGCCGTATGGACTTGCAGATCAATCTGGTCAGCCTTACGCTCAATGCGAATGTCAGAGATTCCAGCATTCACCAGGGTTTTCTGAACATACTTGCGAATCTTATAGTCTTCTTGCAAGAGATTTGGATATTGCTTAGGATCTGCAAACCAGCATGACCTGTGGTCTTGAGTGATTCCCAGTCGAAAACCGATTGGATGAATTTTTTGTCCCATAGTCGTTTATGAATAAGGTTTGTCTAGCTATCCGCTCTAGAGGCAACGGCAACAGTGATATGACAGGTTGGCTTGCGAATCGGGTAGGCCCGACCCTGAGCCCGAGGGCGAAAACGCTTCAGGCTAGGGCCTTGATCGGCGTAGGCACTTGAGACAAATAGGGTGGCGGGATCAAGTCCTGCATTATGTTCCGCATTGGCAACCGCAGAACGCAGAACCTTGAGAATCGGTTCACAGGATCGATAGGGCATGAACTCCAACATAATCAGCGCATCGCGGTAAGATTGCCCCCGGATTTGATCCAGTACCCGCCGAACTTTATTGGGGGACATTCTGACATAACGAGCAATCGCCTTCACTTCAAAATCAGTATCTACAGCCATAAGCTTTTTACTACTCCCTGAATCCAGTTGATTCAAACTGTTGATTCAAAATAACTCCTCTAAGTTCACGCTCTATCGTCGAGCTTTTTTGTCACTCTTGGCATGGCCCCGGTAGGTTCGGGTCAGGGCAAATTCCCCTAATTTGTGACCGACCATTTGCTCAGTCAAAAAGACAGGGACATGCTGCCGACCGTTATGAACCGCAATGGTATGACCAACCATCTGAGGCACAATCGTAGAAGCACGAGACCAAGTCTTGATGACCTCTTTTTTACCACTGCTGTTTAAAGCTTCTATCTTGCTTAACAGATGGTCAGCAACGAATGGACCTTTTTTTAAAGAACGAGACATAATTTAAACCAAAGATAGCGGTTGACGTGAATTGAGAACGGACAATCTTTAGGAAACACCAGACCTGCCTCAGGCCGAATCAAAAGTCCAATATTGTTGAACCTATCAGGACTGACGACCGCCTTTGCCTCGCTTAGAAGATTTACGTCGCCGACGCACAATCAGAGCAGTGCTACGCTTTTTAGGGTTACGGGTCTTGGCTCCCAAGGCAGGTTTGCCCCAGGGTGTCATAGGGCCACTTCGCCCAATGGGGGCCCGTCCCTCTCCACCCCATGGGGTGATCAACCGGGTTCATCACACTTCCCCGAACCGTAGGTCGCTTACCTAGCCAGCGATTCCGTCCGGCTTTACCCATACTCAGGTTACGAAAGTCAGCATTGCCGACCTGACCAATCGTGGCATAACAGCGAGCCAGAACCTTTCGCTGCTCTCCAGAGGGCAGTTTTAAGGTGACATAATCTCCTTCCTTCGCCATAATCTGAGCGTTTGCCCCCGCTGACCGCACCATCTGTCCCCCTTTGCCAGGAACTAGCTCAACATTGTGAACATCGGTTCCTAAAGGAATCTTGATCAGGGGTAAAGCGTTACCAACCTCAATCGGGGCATCGGGGCCAGACACAATGGTTGTACCTACCTGCAAACCGGCGGGATGCAGAATGTATCGTTTCTCACCATCGGAATAATGCAAGAGCGCAATTCGGGCATTGCGGTTTGGATCGTACTCAATCTCAGCTACTTTAGCGGGAAGATTGTGCTTATCGCGATGAAAATCAATTATGCGATAGAGCTTGCGATGACCCCCACCCCGATGGCGGCAGGTGATCACTCCCCGGTTATTCCGGCCTTTCTGACGATGCTTAAAGGTAACAAGAGACCGCTCAGGGGTAGATCGAGTTACCTCCGCAAAGTCTGAAACCGTATGCTGACGAGTACTTGGAGTATAGGGTCGATATGCACGAATTCCCATAGTTTGCCTTTATAATCTGCAATTTAGCGCTGACTTCAGAAATTTACCTGGCTTAGAGAGCTATATTTCAGCGGGATTTAACGGAGAGTTCAGGCCGCTACAGGATAGATAGAATACTGAACAGTCCTCCGAGGCTAAACCTCTGGGAACAACAGTTTCCGCATTGGTTCCCCGTCTTCAAGGGTGACAATTGCTCGCTTGTAACGAGACTTGAACCCAGCAAACTTGCCAACGCGACGTTGTTTTCGGGGAGGGTTGTGGGTGTTTACACTCAGCACCTTAACGGGATATAGAAACTCTACAGCTTCCTTAATCATTGGCTTGCTAGCCCGTGGATCCACGTCGAAGGTAAACTGATTCAACTCCATCATCAGGGTGGCCCGTTCGGTCAGAACAGGTCGCCGGATCATATCTGCCAAATCGCGGGTACTATACTCAATCACCGTAAATCTCCTGGATCTTTTCAAGGGCCCTAGGGGTCACAACAATTCTGTCTGCGAGTAGGACATCGTAGACATTTAAGCTGTCGGCCAGAGAAACCTTCAAGGCTTCAACATTTCGGCCAGACAGATAAACCATTTCCTGTTTTTCCGGCAGAATCAACAGTACTTTGGTATCTGGCTCAATTCCCCAGCGGCGATCGCCGCCAATAGATCCCGAGTTTTGGGCCGGGGGAAATGTTCAACAAACTCCTCCACCACAACCATATCGTCAGCACGGCTCTGAAAAGCAGTTCGCAGAGCCAAACGTTTTTCCTTGCGGTTCATCTTGATCGAGTAATCCCTGGGCTTTGGCCCAAAGGATACCCCACCCCCTCGCCACAGAGGAGAACGAATTGATCCCGCCCGAGCTCGACCCGTTCCTTTTTGCCGCCAGGGTTTGCGTCCCCCACCCCGCACCTCAGCCCGTGTCTTAGAGCTAGCAGTTCCCTGGCGGGCGTTGTTCATTTGACGGACAAGGGCACGATGAACAATATGGGCGGCATTTTCTGGCTTCGCAACCCTGAGTTCAAAGGAGGCTTGTCCAACCTCTTCCCCGTCCCAATTGCGAACAATACACTCAACCATGTCTTTTTCCCTTACTTTTGCTTCCGAGTGACAAGATTGGCAGGTACGATGCTCACCAGCCCCCCCGGCTTACCGGGAATAGCACCCTTGATTAGAATCAAGTTGCGTTCCGGATCGATTCGAACTACTGCCAGCTTGCGGGTCGTAGCCCGAGCTGCCCCATAGTGACCTGCCATTTTCTTGCCCGGATAGACCCGACCTGGAGTTGTTCCAGGGCCAATAGAACCCGGCTCACGGTGGTTCTTTGAGCCGTGGGACATCGGCCCTCGTCTAAAGTTATGCCGCTTTTGATAGCCTGCAAACCCTCGACCCATGCTGGTGCCAGCGACATCGACCAGTTGCCCTGGTTCAAAAATATCAACCTTAACCTGCTGTCCCAACTCATAACCACCAATATCTTCCAGGCGATATTCTCGCAGATGCCGCAATAGAGTTCCGCCAGACTTAGCCAAATGGCCTTGTTCAGGATTACTCAAATACTTGTTGACCTCCTTACCCGGAGATTTCTTCGTATTGAGCTTGCGAACTTTATCTTTAACTTCGCCATAACCAAGCTGAATAGCGGTGTAGCCATCCGTTTGCTCAGTCTTAAGCTGAGTTACAATGCATGGCCCACCTTGAATTACTGAAACTGGAATTGCCTTCCCACTCTCAGCATCAAAGACCTGAGTCATGCCGAGCTTTGTCCCAAGGATACCTAAAGACACTTCAACTCGCCCCTCTTCCTTACGTTGCCTTGTTTTTTAATGAGAGTTTCTGGTGAACCAAAAACCCATCATGGTCTAGCCTGAAACCCAAGTGATGCAAAATACTAACGGCCAAAAAAACCTCACCGGAGTAATGACCCTGTTCACTTACCACTCAAGCTCAAGACTTGTTTAATTTAGTCAATCAACATCGCAGCCCGGGAAAACCATTCGGCTGCACAAAAAGGTCGCATGGACTTGAATAGCGATTGAGCTATCTAGTATCCTGAACTGCGTCCAAAATCGGATTGACCGATTTGAGAACCCTTTCGAGAAAATCACTGCTCTACGCCCTTTAACCCCTAAGAACATTTCTTAGAGTCCTAGGGAGGCTGCAAGATTCTGTTGCTCAGACAAAGTTGCTCCAGCTCACCACACAGATGGCTTAGCAGTCTAAAAAAGCAAAATGCTTTGTCAGTTCAACTTTGTCATCTCAAATTTAGCGACAATATCCAATTGTAGTCGGACTACATGGATCTGTCAAATATTCTTCGGGTTTATCGACTTTCGTTCTTTATTCCTTGGAAAATATTTATTCCTTGGAAAATATTCAACGCCCCTAGACAGAATCAATTCCGTCTAAAGTTATACCCATTGCAGATCTGTGGCGACATTCCCCTGGGTCAAGCTCCCGACCTGAAATTGCAGACATGTTTAACTTCACTCAAAGTCGGGCGAGAAATTGCCAAAGGTGCTGAAATCTTTGATAGAATTGCCTCTGAATTTACTTCAGGGAGCAGTCAAGCCTGGCTTGACTCGTAGCTGCTAACTTTAGTTAAGCCAACTTAAAGTCTATACTGAAAAGCGATACTGAAGAAATTGTGAACTGATTCTGAACTGTGACTTCTACTGCCGCTTCTGTTAATTCTGAGAATTCCGAGCCATTAAACTCTGAACCATCAGGTTCTAATCATCCCTGCTCCGAACAGCTTGCTCAACTGTCCCGTCGCCCTGTTTTTCCTTTCACAGCTATTGTTGGTCAGGAGGAGATGAAACTGGGCCTGTTGCTGAATGTCATTGATCCTAAGATCGGGGGGGTGATGATCATGGGCGATCGCGGTACCGGCAAATCCACTACGATTCGCGCCCTGGCTGACCTGTTGCCTGAGATTGAAGTGGTTGCAGATGATCCCTTCAGCAGTGACCCCTATGATCCCGATCTGATGAGTGATGCAGTCCGAGAACGGCTCGCCCATCGTTCAGATGTGCCAATCAGTCGTCGCAAGGTACAGATGGTGGATCTGCCCCTGGGAGCTACTGAGGATCGGGTCTGCGGCACGATTGATATTGAGAAAGCCCTGGCAGAAGGGGTAAAAGCCTTTGAACCGGGGTTACTGGCCAAGGCGAACCGGGGCATTCTCTACGTGGATGAGGTGAATCTACTCGATGATCACTTAGTTGATGTGTTGCTAGATTCGGCGGCGAGTGGTTGGAATACCGTGGAACGGGAAGGTATCTCAATTCGACATCCGGCTCGATTCGTCCTGGTGGGCTCGGGCAATCCAGAAGAAGGCGAGCTGCGGCCCCAGCTCTTGGATCGGTTTGGGATGCATGTGGAAATTCGCACCGTCAAAGAACCCCATCTCCGGGTGCAGATTGTCGAACAGCGATCTGAGTTTGACCAGAGTCCTCAGGAGTTTTTACAGGAATATCTAACGGAGCAAGAAGCCCTGCAATGTCAAATTGTCGAAGCCCAGGTCCGGTTGCCCCAGGTCAAGATTGACCCGGAACTGCGGATCAAAATTTCTCAGGTTTGCTCTGAACTTGATGTGGATGGCTTGCGGGGGGACATTGTCAGCAATCGAGCTGCAAAAGCCTTGGCGGCCTTTGAGAATCGTCTGGATGTCACCGTAGCAGACATTCAACGGGTGATCACTCTGTGCCTGCGCCATCGCCTGCGGAAAGATCCTCTGGAATCGATTGATTCGGGTTATAAGGTTCAGAAGGTATTCCGAGCCGTGTTCGGTCTGCCAGACAACGAGGGCTGAATCTTCTGTGCAAAAGCGTCTGATTGGTTTTGATCCAGGTCTAGCGATTTTGGGGTTTGGGGTGATTCAATGTTCGAGTTTGAATGACAATCCTCAGGCTAGCCTGGTGGACTTTGGGGTGATTACAACCCCTAAGAATTCTAAGATTGGTCAGCGTCTATGCACGATTTATCAAGACTTACATACGGTGCTAGAGCAGACAAAACCTGATCTGGCGGTGGTTGAGAAGTTATTCTTTTATCGCATGGGAAATACCATCCCGGTAGCCCAGGCCCGAGGTGTCCTGTTGCTGGCACTGGCGCAGTTTGAAATTCCTCTGGTAGAATTTACTCCTGCCCAGATCAAAAAGGCTTTGACAGGGTATGGTAATGCCAAGAAACCACAGGTTCAGGAAGCCGTTGCCCGAGAATTAGAATTAGCCACTATTCCAAAGCCTGATGATGCGGCAGATGCTTTGGCTGTTGCTCTAACCGCCTGGTTTGATCCAGATATTATTGCTCAATTGGAATCTACCCACTCCTGTCTATGATCATCCTGACCTCCCAAGAAATTGCTCAGTTTCGTTCTCAACTGGCTACCTATCCAGAAGCATTGGAGGCCTTAGACCAGATTGAGGATTGTGAAGGGGACTTAGAAGACGCGGCAATTTCAATGGCTATTCACGCCGGTCAAACCCCGACTACCTCAGAAAACTGGCTTGATGGTCTGGCAAAACGATTTCGGGTCAAAGTCTGCCACCTTGATTATCGCCAAGACTTGCTTGAAGGTAAGATTACTGCAGTGGTTGCCGGGTTGCTAGAAAGCAAAGCCTGCCCAGAACTCCTAGTGGTTCCCGTCGTGATCTATGCCCTCAAGACTGGGGTTGAAGATTTTTGCAAACCCCTGGAATATAAGTTAGAAACAAGTGAAGCTGACTAGACGGGGTACCCTGCCAGATCCGTTCTAATCCAGGGCTTCGTCCTAGGCCCTTGAATTGATCTCTGAATTGACAAGAGCCGAGTTCTTAGAGGAAAAATTGACGAATTCACCTATTGGAGGCTGAGTCAAGGCCATGCTTTGATTGAGATAAATGACCCGAATGTCAGTGGGTAGATTGTTCTGCAGAGATTGATAGCCCTGACCCAAAACAGATTTGACTTCACTGGGAGAAATCGATTCTCCTTCTGCTTGCAAATAGGCGGCAATTCGGGTCTCACTCCAGCGAAAGGTTTGAGCCATCAACACTACCAATCGTTCTAGGGCATCCATCCGATCTAAGATCTGCCCAACGTAACACCACAGGGGCGGAGGGGCAACCTCAAGGGAATAGTGAATAGATTCAACCGGGGGCAGATCAGCCCGATTGATACAAGTCGCCGCCACATTAATGAGCCAATTTTGCAGGGTTTCTGCTACGCTACCTGTTCCCTCCTCTCGCAAATCGAGGGATCGCATTTCATAGTAAATATGCCGCCAGGTCTGAGAAAATAAATAATCCGCTTGCACCGGCGATCGCACAGAGTGACTGATTAGGGTATGGAGCACCTGGGCGTACCGACAGTAGATTGTAACGAAATACTTTCCTTGATCAAGATGGTTTTGAAACAAGGTTAATAGCTCCTGGTCATTGTGGTGAGACAGGGATATGACCAGGGGATGATTGGATTCTGGAAGATTTATGGTTTCCACCGATCTCAAGTTGGGACTACTATTGACTTGCAGGATCATAGCGGATCTTGGCAGAACAAGCAACGTGCCCGCTTGATTCCCAGCAATTTCTATGATGACTAAGTCGCTTGACGCAATTAACTAGAAGATTGATGGTGGGGGGATGAGGGGGGCACTGCCCCGTACCATTTAACAATTAATTACAACCACCTACTTAATTCATGATGACTAGTGACTGTTCAGGGATTGAACAGTCACTAGTCTGGAACAAGACTAGAGGCAAGAATGCCCCTAATCTCAACCTCTAACGTCTCCGTCTAGCTCCCCCAGATGAACGTCGGCGAGTACCGCTACTGCCAAAACTGGGCGATCGCCGTTTCGTCGTCTGGCTGGGGCGGGTTTGCTGAAATGGCTGGCGGAGATCGCTTGAGCCGACCCCTGAACCGGTTGAGCGATTGGTGGTCTGACGCTTTGGGGTTGAGGACGAAGAGGATGGAGATCTCACAGCCCCGGACGTTCGCAAGACCTGGCGATTTTTTACAGCCGCAGGAGGGGTATTGTAGCGGGAACGATAATTGTCAACCGCGCCGTTGTAAGAATTGCCATAGCCCCCATAGCCCAACAGATTACCCCCGGAGCGATAAACCGGAGGAACGTAGTAACGAGGGGCAAACAGAGAATTGGCGATCGCGGCCCCGGCAAAGGAACTGGCAAAAGGACTCCAGGAATTCGACTCCTGGCGAACAATTACCGTTTCTGTCTGTCCGGTTTGCGGGTCAACTTGAGCTTTTGTGACATTGTGAACATAGCCAATCTTAAAATCTTCGGTAAGATGTAGCGTCGCCTGATCACCGTTGATGCTGGCATAGCTTTGTTTGCCCGCCTGCAATTCTTCATCAGTTAACCGCGCCATCTGCAAGTCAACCGTTCGATAAATCGGCGGGGTACTTCCCAAAAGCATGAGAGTGTATTCTCCGGTGGCATCGTCATATTCTGCCTGCTGCAGGGAATATTCTCCTGAATTGGTTGGGCCTGAATTCAGGCTAGGATTACTAACCGGGGCAGTGGGCGGAACTGGAGTAGAAACCTGGGTTTGATTGGCGGTCATTCCACTGGGAGACCCACAGGCAAAGGTTGTCCAGCAGAGGGTCAGAGATAGGACTAATAAAGCTAATTGACGAAGCATAAGGCTCAACTCACTGTTTTGAATAGGTACAACTTTATAGGTACAAGCTAAATGGGTACAAGTTCTGGGAAATTTTGCAAGAGCTGGTCATCCGTTAATTCATCGCCAAATTGAGCTGGGGAAAAGTGAATTTGGATCCCCCGCAGTCGCCCTTGATAGTGGAGATTGATTAAGGCTTTGAGGGCATCCTGCATGGCTTCGGGGTCTGCTAGATTAGTTTCCAATTCGGAAATTTCGCCCTCCCCCGCTATTGTAAACATGACTACTAAATTTTGCGTTGCTGGCAGGGAAAACATAGCCTGATCCGATGCCTTCCCACTAAACCCCGGTTGAGTCAAATCAGATTGAGCCAGATCCGGTTGGCTGAGGTAACGCTGGGCTGAGTCAGTGAACAGTTCATCCACATAGTCCGCCGCTTCAGCTTCATCCCAGAGGACATCTCCTTCATTGGCGGCGGTTTTCCAATAGATATTGAACTGGAGCAAGGCTTGACAGACATCAACCAATTTTTCCCCGAGCACTTGCAAATCCCCTTCGGCGGCGATCGCATCTCGAGTAGCTTGATTTAAAATTCCCAATAAGGGGGTAACTTCAGCCCCACTTAAATGCAGAAAAATCCGGCAGACGACAAATCGGGTTTTCCCAAAAAATTGATTAAATTGCTTGCCCACAGCCATAGGTTCACCACTGGATCAAAAGTTATAGTTTTAATCTTGTCTTTTTAATTGAGCCTGATTAATCTTGTCTTTATTAATCTTGTCTTTATTGATTGTGCCTTTTTAATTGTGTTCTCTAGGGAATAGCAATTCACCCTGACTGGTAAGAGTTTGTAGGGCAGGTTTCTAGTCTGTGGGATTGAGCTACTCGTTCTAAGTTAGCCATCTTGAAAGCCCTCGCCACAAGGCTTTCAAGAAAATATTACCAGTTGGATTACAGCGAGGTTCAATCCCATAAGTTGAGGATTTGATCCTGCACTCCAGCAGTGTCAGAAACGCTGTAAAAGGTTAATTCGCCCAACTAATCAGACGGGGCGGTGAGTTTCACCTTGGTTGCCAATCCCAACCCTTGAAATAACCGAATTGTCATCCAGGTTAAGTCTAATTCCCACCATTTCAATCCGTGACGGGCAGAATATTGAAAGGCATGGTGATTGTTGTGCCAACCCTCGCCATAAGTCACCAATGCCACCCACCAACAGTTCGTGGAATCGTCCTCAGTTTCATAGGTGCGATAGCCAAACTTGTGCGTTGCACTATTGACAAACCAGGTGCAATGAAACACCAGAACCAAACGAACAAAAACTCCCCAGATAATAAATGGCCAACCCCCAATCAAAAACAGGCATAGACCTAATGCAATCTGAATCAGTAGAAATCGATTTTGAAAGAATTGATAAACCGGATCATTGATAATATCTTGAGTATATCGGGGAACTAATGGTTGGGCAGGGCTTTTCAAAAACATCCAACCCATGTGGCTCCACCAAAAGCCCCTTCTAGAATTGTGGGGATCAAGTTCATCCTGATCGGAGTGAAGATGATGCATTCGATGTAAACCCACCCAATCAATTACGCCTCCCTCCGCAGAGAGGACACCGCAGAAGACTAGAAAGTATTCCAACCACTTGGGAGTTTGAAAACTCCGATGAGTCACCAGACGATGCCATCCTAGAGTAATTCCAAGTCCTCCAGTAATCCAATGCAATAAAATTGCAACTCCAACCGCTTTCCAGCTAAAAAATGCCGGAAATAAACCTAGTAAAGCAATGCCATGGACAATGGCTAAACTGATTAAATGTTCCCAATGAATATCAGATCGTGATGGATTTGTGGCTAAAGTCATTCGATATTTTTATCATCCCTTCAAGGGGTATGAACTAAACAAACTAAGACTAACGATGCTATTGTTCTTCTCAAAGTCAGGCGCTGATCAATTGACCTGGTAATCTTGCGCCTTAATCGAGAAAAACTAGGTGACTAAGTTTAGTTAGTTATTACACTAACCTCACACCAGAACTCCTTTAGACTATACAAAAACAGTCCAACCTTCCCCTTGCATTTCCCTAGTCGCCCTACTTGTACTGAATTAAATATCCTGAGTCTAGCTCCACAAATGTGGGCTGAGTCTGACTTCTAATCGACAGATTTGACAATGAATCAACTCCCTACAAATTTACCAACTTCACCTTTGTAGCCAGACCCAAGGTTTGTAAACTGCGAACAGTCATCCAGGTCAGGTCAATTTCCCACCACTTCAGCCCATGTCGAGCTGAATGCTGAAAGGCATGGTGATTGTTATGCCAGCCTTCTCCGTAGGTCACCAGGGCAACCCACCAACAATTTTTGGAGTGATCCCCCGATTCATAGGTTTGATAGCCAAATTTGTGGGTGGCGCTATTGACAAACCAGGTACAGTGAAAGACTGAAACCACCCGGGCAAAAACTCCCCAAACGACAAAAGGCCATCCTCCTAGCAAGAATAATAGAACCCCTAGAGCAACCTGAACTTGAATAAAGTTTTTTTGAAAAAACTGATAAACCGGATCATTTCCAATATCTTTTGTGTAGCGGGGAATCTCAGCCTTGATCGGCTGTTGATAGAGCATCCAGCCCATGTGACTCCACCAGAATCCCTGATTAGAATCATGGGGGTCGGACTCTGTATCTGAATGCAGATGATGCAATCGATGCATTCCCACCCATTCAATGGGCCCACCCTGACAAGCCAGGGAACCACAGAATATCAAAAAGTACTCCAACCATTTAGGAGTCTCAAAGCTACGATGAGTGACTAATCGGTGCAATCCCAGGGTAATTCCCAATCCCCCTGTTACCCAATGTAGAAAAGTAGCTATCCCGATTGCTGCCCAGTTGAAATTACTGGGCAGCAACGCAAACAGTGCCCCAACATGGAGAAAAGCCATAAAACCGATGACTTTCCAGTCGAGGCTAAGTTGTTTTGAATTTGCAATCGTCATGAAAAAACTCAGTCAGGTTATAAATGTGATTTGATTTGCGTCATAATGGCTAGCACTCTTCAGGAGAGGGACTCCGATGGTGAACCATAGCAACCATAGCGTTAAACAGTTAGATGAAGCAAAGCAAGCACTATGTTCGATTTTTGATGGAATCGACGCTCAGGTCAAGCAAAATCTGCAAAAAGTCTTGGCCGCCTTCCGCAAACATCGGGTGGGAACCCATCATTTTGCTGGGATGACAGGCTATGGTCATGATGACCTAGGCCGTCAAACCCTTGATCGGGTTTTTGCCGAGATCATGGGGGCAGAAGCCGCAGCGGTCAGAGTCCAATTTGTCTCCGGAACCCATGCGATCGCCTGTGCTTTGTTCGGCAACCTGCGTCCTGGGGAAGAATTATTAGCAATAGCCGGAAAACCCTACGATACCCTGGAGGAGGTCATTGGTCTCCGGGGAGAAGACCAAGGATCTTTGATTGAATTTGGCATTCAATACCGACAGCTAGATTTAACTTCAGAGGGCACAGTGAACTGGGAAGCACTTGAATCTGCCGTCCAACCCCATACTAAGGTAGCACTAATCCAAAGATCCTGTGGTTACGCCTGGAGGCCCAGTCTCTCGATGGCCGAGATTGAAAAAATTGTCTATCAAGTCAAACAGCAAAACCCCCATACGATCTGTTTTGTGGACAACTGCTATGGAGAGTTTGTTGAGACAACTGAACCCCCTGAGGTGGGGGCTGATCTGATCGCCGGATCCCTGATCAAAAACCCCGGCGGAACCATTGCCACAGCGGGGGGCTATGTTGCAGGTCGAGCTGAATGGGTGGAAGCCGCTACCTGTCGATTGACGGCCCCAGGGATTGGCAGTAGCGGTGGGGCTACCTTTGACCAGAATCGTCTTCTCTTTCAGGGATTGTTTCTCGCCCCCCAGATGGTGGGAGAAGCCCTCAAAGGCAATCATCTCACCGCCCATGTGTTCGATCAGTTAGGCTATCGTGTCAATCCCCAACCCTTTGCCTCCCGACGAGATGTCATTCAGGCGATTGAACTAGGATCTGCAGAGAAACTGGTGACTTTTTGTCGGGCGGTACAGGCCCATTCCCCGGTGGGCTCCTATCTTGATCCAGTTCCGGCGGAGATGCCGGGCTATGAAAGTCAGTTGGTGATGGCGGGAGGAACCTTTGTCGATGGCAGTACCTCTGAATTTTCGGCTGATGGCCCCCTGCGAGACCCCTACATTGTCTTTTGTCAGGGGGGGACTCATTGGGCTCATGTGGCGATCGCCCTAGAAGCCGCTATTGAGGCCCTAGATAGTTTTCCTGAAAAGGTTCCTGAATAGATTTCCGGGACAGCTTCCCTGAACAGGGTGTCATGAAAGATCATCAGCAGGAGTTGGGTGGTGCAACAGTTCTTGAGAAGTCTGATACCGAGTTGCAAGTTGCCTAAGTCCTAATCTGGATTTTAGAGATTTGGACATTTACTGGAAAGTTGCTATATTGAAAAAAGTTCGAAAATTAAATAAAGGCCCACCGCGAACGGTAAGCCTGTCTAAATTGTGCTCGGTATTGTTGGGTTTATCTGAAGATATCATGGGATAGGCTTATTTGTTTGTGTAAGTTTATACCAGACTTGATATTTGTTATCAGTTATTTTCACCCTTAATTTCCTAACTGAATAATTCCCTAGCTTAACTTCAAAGGATCTGCTCCTGTTTGAGTAGCTGTTCTCAAGACCCTCAGTTATAACTCAGGGAATTCTGAGGCTAAGCCAGGGGAATCCGCAGGAATATGCCAAACTCCTGGGCCAGGTTACAGCTAAAGCGAGCATGGACTTTACCCTGTTCATCATAGAATTGGGCTCTTTCAGCCCTTAGAAATACGCCTTCATGCCAGATACCGGGATGAATATAGAGTCCCAGATTTCCTGCGAAGGAGAACGCGACAAAATCCTCAGGTTTCAGATCATCCCCGGGTAACGCCAAGGGCACAATAAAAGCAGAACCATCCAGAGGAAAAAACAACTGCCCACCGTCGGGGTGATAATTGACATCCACAGCAACACCGGGGAATGGTTGGGGAAATGGTTTGATCAGGTTGTGGCAGTAGTGGCCTCCCTAGGGTTTTTTTGACCATCCCAACAACTGATCTGCAACGGCTGGGTTGCGACCATAGAATAAGTCTCCCTGCCATCAAAATTCAAAGATGCCCTGGGTTGTCCCCGCTTGATTTCCAGTTCCAGAAGCTATGGGTCGCTATCCGGGTTGGGGCCAAGTGGTGATTTCAATCGGGCAATCCTGATAATTTTCCACGAGGTTGCCATAACCCTGTAGGGATTCAGCGGTAGCTTTTATCACCGGAACATCAATCCAGGGTAGTTGATCGGGAACATTGGGATTGAGTTAGTTGATAGGGGGTTGGGGATTCATCGCTTCAGCCATGCTTGGGTTCGATTTCGTAATCCACGAGTCAGAAAATGATAGAGAATTTTCACCCCAATACTGGTGAAAACAATCAAGGTTGACATGGCTGCTGCCGCCGCCACATCTCCCGCATCATCCATATTAATAATCGCCACAGCGGCTAGGGGAAAATTTGCTGGATAGAGGAAAACAATCGCCGAGACAGTAATCATCGCGTTGACAAAATAGTAAATTCCAATTTCCAGGATGGCGGGAATCGAAATGGGAACAGTCACCCGCCAGAAAGTTTTGTAAAAAGGTACTCCCATTGAAGCAGAAACCGACTCGAATTCTGGGTCAACTTGTTGGAGGGCAGTGCTAGCTGTCAAAAAACAAACGGTGTAGAAATGGATGATATTACACAACACCAGAATTGCTGTCGTAGCGTAGAGAAAATTCAGAGGATTGCGGGGATGATTGAAGAAAAATACATAGGACAATCCCAGCACTAATCCGGGTAATGCCAGGGGTAAATTGGAAAGAAAAGCATTGAGCGATCGCAACCCAGACAATCCCTTGCCTTTTTCAATCAGGTAAGCATTAATAAACACAATAGCTGTTCCAAAAACAGCGGTCAGCAGAGACACTACAATGCTATTGCGATAGGCTTGGTAACCGCCTCCCCCCACACTACCAAAATTATAATGTCTCAGGCTCAGACTAAAATTATAGGGCCAGACTTTGATCACCGAAGCCAGAATGATCATGCCAAATACAACCAGAACAACCAGGGCAACCAAACTACAGAATACAAACATACCCCAGTCTAAAACTGGATTGTCTTTGGGTTGAAAAGGGACTGATTTGGCACTGACAAAAGTCGTTTGCCGTCGTTGGACAATTCGATTGATAATATAAGCCATGACGGCAGGAATCAGGAGAAAGACACTAATCGTTGCTCCCATGGAAAAGTTTTGCTGACCAATCACTTGTTTATAGATATCAGTCGCCAGCACATTGAAGCTTCCCCCCACCACTTTAGGCACACCGAAATCTGTAAACGCCAGAATAAAACAGACAAAAACTGCGCTGATCAAACCATATTTGACTCCCGGAAGGGTAATGGTTAAAAATGTTCTCAAGGATGAAGTTCTCATGACTTCAGCCGCTTCGTAAAGTCTGGCATCCGTCAAACTCAAAGCCGTAACTAAAATAACTAAGGCTTGGGGAAAGCAGTATAAAATCTCCCCTAGAATAATTCCAGTTGAGCCATATAAGTTAATATCCCAACCCGGCAGTAAACCAAAAAGCCCATTCGTAACTATTCCCTGATTTCCAAATAAATAAATCAAGCCAATGGCATGGGCCATAGGAGGAAGATATAGGGGCAACATTCCCAGGGTTTGGAAAATTCCCTTCCCTCTAACTCGGGTTCTAGTCAGGGCATAGGCATAGACAAAAGCAAAAAGAACACAGATCAAAGTACTGATCAATGCCACATATAAACTATTCCCAAAAGATTGTCCTAAAGTTGGTGTGGTCAGGTATTTGACATAGTTTGCCAGTCCCACCCAGTTTCCATCTCGATCTTGAAAACTCCGGCTAATCATGGGGATCAAAGGAAAAATTACCCCCACCAGTAACCAGAGGGTGCCCAATCCCAGAAGTATTCTCATGAGCCAATCTTCAGCAGTCAACTTCTGGGGAGCGCCTTGAAGTAGAGGTTTTTGGAGTGGAGAGTTTGAGGTTGTCATTTTTCTGGAAGTTCTGATAGGGTTGCACGGAAAAATCGGGCCAGCAGATAGGGCTCAGTTAACTAAAGATAGATTGAGCTACGGTTAGTTAAGCAGTTGGAAAAATCTTGATCAATTCAGGTGGAAGTTGGAGGGCTAAGCGACACTGAGACGAATTGAAGTTAATTTTTCTAGCGATTTCAATCGGAAGATTGACCAAGATTTCTTCTCTAGAATCCCCCTCAAGGCTGACATTAACCAGATAACCTGCCCCTAAAAATTCCAGGCTATTAATGTTGGCAATCAGAACATTGGGTCGATCCAGCAGCGGTGAACTGATAGCCCCGACCTCCCCCAAAAACTTAATATCTTCTGGACGAATGGCGATGGTGACATTGCTATGGATTGGCTCTAGCACTTGAACCCCTGTACTTAGGGTAATATTGCCACAACAAACCTGATTGGAGGCCAGGACAATGCCCTTGAGGAAATTCATGATTCCGATGAAGTTGGCAACAAAGGGGCTATTGGGTTCTTGGTAAATATTGTGGGGGGTGCCAACTTGGGCAATGTAGCCCTTATCCATTACCACTACCCGATCAGCCATGGAAAGGGCTTCTGCCTGGTCATGGGTCACCATCACCGTAGTAATTCCTAACCGTTTTTGCAGGTGAGTAATTTCACTCCGAAGTTTCTCCCTGACTTTGGCATCGAGGGCAGATAGTGGCTCATCTAGAAGCAACAACCCCGGAGACTGGGCCAATGCCCGGGCCAATGCTACCCGTTGTTGTTGACCACCTGACATTTGGGAGGGGTATTTGTGGGCATTACCCTCTAGTCCAACCAGATCAATTAACTCATTAACTTTTGCCTGAATCTCTGACTTAGGTCGTCCTTCATTGTGTAAGCCATACCCAATATTTTGTTCAACCGTTAAGTTGGGAAACAGGGCATAGGATTGGAAGACAATGCCAAAATCTCGTCTGGAAGTGGGCAGGTTAGAAACGTCTTTGCCCCCTTGGATAACTCGACCACTGGTTTGCTGTTCTAGCCCTGCAATAATGCGGAGTAGAGTCGTTTTGCCGCAGCCACTCGGCCCCAACAAACAGACAAATTCCCCTGGATAAACATCCAGATAAATCTCTCGCAATGCGACAAAACTCCCAAAGGATTTGTTCACTCCTTCAATTCGCAAATAGGGTTCTCCCAGGTTGGTGCCAATCGGTTGATTTTGAGGTTGAATCAGGCGATCAATTGGGGGAGGATTTTGATGAGTTTGGGATTGAGAAGTTGTGACTGGAAATTCAGAAGAGTAAGTCATAATCTTTTCTCTATATTTATTTATTTATGATGGGTTGGTGATGTTGGTTGACCGACAAAACTCTCTCCCCCTCACCCCCTCTCCCTCTCCCAGAGAGGGAGAGGGGAGATCTTCTCCGGTTCCCTCTGTTAACTTGGGAGAGGGAGAGGGCAGTTCAGACAATCACACAAAAGATTTGTCAGTCAATCAGGGTGATGATGAGTTGACTACAGCGATTTTCAATCCCGTCAGGTATGGATTTGGGAATTGGTGGCGCACCGGGCCGTACTCTAGCAGGGTGAGAAAGGCTGTAAACAATCTATAACCAACAAAGGCGCTCTAATAGAACGCCTTTATTCATCATCAGCCGAAACTAACTTTTGGGCTCAGATTTAGAATCATACCGCTTTGTCCATTCTTCCAGAATGGCATCCCGATTTTGAGCGGCCCATTTGAAATCGTTCTTAGCTAGTTGAGCGGTGGGATCAGCGGGGAACCCTTCAGGAATCGGCACATCAGTTTCCACAGCCGTGATCGCAAAGTTTTTGGCATATTCTTTGGAGACTTCAGGAGAGATGGCCCAGTCCAAAAAGGTTTTGGCCGCAGGTTTCATATCTGCTTTCTTGACCAGGGCATTCGCTTCAATATCCCATCCTGAACCCTCTGTGGGAAAAACGGCAGCAATCGGTTCGCCATCATTCTTTTGCTTGACGGCCCGGTAGCCGAAGGAAACCCCGATTGGGTATTCTCCAGTTCCAGCGGCTTTACAGGGCTTTGATCCGGAGTGCATGTATTGAGCAACATTCTCGTTCAAGGCATCTAAGTATTGCCAACCAGCCTCTTCTCCTTTCATCTGCAACAGAGCCGAAACGGATAGGAACCCTGTTCCAGATGAAGCTGGATTAGACATGACGATTAAACCCTGATATTCAGGTTTGGTCAAATCTTCCCAGGATTGGGGAATAGGTAAGCCTCTTTTCTCCATTTCCACCGTGTTTACGCAAAAAGCAGACATCCAGGCATCAATTCCAACCCAGTTAGGTGGATTTTGCTCATCTCTAAATTGAGGTCTAACCTGATCTAACCCGGCGGGAGCGTAGGGTTCTAAAAGCCCTTGTTGATCAGCTACTAGAAGGCTAGAAGCGGCCAAACCCCAGATTACATCAGCTTGAGGATTATCTTTTTCGGCCAGTAATTTGGCGGTAACAATTCCGGTAGAATCTCTTACAATATTGACTTTAATATCAGGATGGGCTTTCTGGAAAGAAGACAAATAGTCCCGAATTTGATCATCTTCTAAGGCCGTGTAAACTGTGATGCTGTCTCCCGCACCGCTAGTATTTGTTGCTGTCGTATTAACTGCAGTTGAATCTGGATTAGCAGGGGTCGTTTCTGTTTGGGTTGATTGATTTGAACCTCCGCTGCAGGACACAACAACAATAGCAGTCAGAGTTCCTAGTGAGCCAAGAATAAAATTTCGTCGAGTTTGATGATTAGACATGGGGTTGACTTGGGTTAGTTAGAATGTAAGAAAGTTTAGCGGATTGACCCTGTAAGACCATTCAGGCGTAATTTCCTGAGAATTGTAACCAGAATTTCAAGAAAGCTCAAACCAGAATGATCAAAAGTTCTCGATTGAAATTGCCAAGGTTGAAAGCAGTGACAGGTCAGAGTTTCATATAATTTTCCAGCACCCTGGATGTGAGTGTACCTTACCATCATCAGCTTAAGAAAAGATTATCTCAATTTTAAGAGAAGGTTATTGATGAAGAACCTTTAAAGTTCTTCATCAGTGTTTGCTGAGGGGATAATAACAACGCTTTCATTTGTTTGGGTTAGACGAGAATCCCATGCAAAAAGCCACCCATATTCCGCACTTTCAACTGGCACAAAACAATTGAGGTCTTTGTATCACCCTTCAAAGTGCGGAATGTCAATTTTAAGGATAGGCAAAGAAAAAATCTTTTGTTTCACTGGAATCATTGAACGGCATAGCGCTCAACTTTTCCACCAATACTGTTCTGACTGGAGAAGCTCCATCGCTAGCCAACCAGGCAAACAATTTTTGAGCGGCTTCGGGAGATGAATCAATTTTCAGGGCAGCTTGAATCAGCCGAAACACCGCATTCATCTTGCCAGCTTTCAAAGGAATTGCGGCTTGTTTCAGGCATAGATCAAAGTAGTGTCGTCGAGATCGGGCTACCACCTCTGCAGGCAGATAGCCCGCAGACATCTCAATCCCCAGACGATACTGATCCCCCTGGGCTCCGGCGAGAAACATCTCGGTTGACATATTGTTTGAATGCTGACGATAGCAAGCCAGAACACCTGATTCGTGCCACCAATCCTGAAAAGCGGCAATCCGCTTGTAGAGCTCCCAATCCGGAGTATAGTTATTGGCTGGGTCATAGACTCCAAGCTGTTCATGGGTCGTGCGACGAATCACCACGGCGCAGGGATTCAGGGGATTTGATACCCCAATCCGCTCCAACCAATTTGAATTGATCCCCGGCTGTAGCCCGGGATGGTACTGAACAAAAATAACCTCTTCTCGATCATCAATATTCTGATAGCCTGTGAAAGCTGCTCCCACCGAATCAGGGCAGTCCCCTAAGCTCTGCTGCAAACGCTTGTAAAAATCGGGCAAGACATATTCATCATCTGGCAAGACCTGCACCCATTGTCCCCGACTCAGGGCAATTCCCAGGTTAAAGTTGCGTCGGGCTCCAATATTCTGGGGATTTCGGTAATACTGAACAACCCCTCCCCCAATGGCTTCTACCAGTTCAAACATCGGAACATGGCTATTATTGTCCATCACTAGAATCTCCATGTGCTCCTCTCCCTGCCACTGTCTGAGCAAACTAGCCAGGCATTCCAGCATAAATTCCTGGCGGTTGTAGAGGGGTACAATCACCGTCCAGAACGGACGCTTACCCTGATCGGTAGGTACGGGAGAAACCGTCGGAAACGAATGTCCTCCAATCGTTACCTCTCCCATAGAAACCTCAGGGGGCAAACGCTCTTCGGGGGGGACATTCAAGGGCTGGTAGGCTTTCAGAGCGGCGGCATAGGCCGGATTCACCCGGCATAATCCCTGACGATAGGCAGAAGCTGATGCCATGAGTTGACGCTGAGTTTGATACAGCTTGCCCAGACTCAAATAAACCTCTCCATCCTCTGGATCAAGCTCTAGGGCTTTGTGGTAGGCGGCTTCTGCCAACTCTAGCTGATCCTGTTTTTGATAAATTGCCCCCAAGCCGGAGTAAGCCTTGGCAAGATTGGGGTTCAGGGCGATCGCCTGATGGTAGTATTGGCGGGCGGTTTTCAGATCTCCCTGATACTGGCAAGTGATTCCCAGGTTGCAATTAGCAATGCCATAGTCAAGTTGATTCTCCGGGGAAAGCTGGCCCAAGGCATGAAAAATATTACCCAAATTCACCTCCGCTTCCTGGCAATCGGGTTGGAACTCCAGGGCTGTTTGGTAGCGGGCGATCGCCTCCTCTAATTTGCCCTGTTGTTGTAGGGCATAGCCCAGGTTGTTATAGGCGGCCACTGAATCGGGTTGAATTTCTAAAACGTTTTGGTAGGCGGTTATAGCCTCAGAAAATTGACCCTGACTCTGATACAAATTCCCTAGCCCTAACCATCCCCTAGCCGAATCGGGATGAAGCTTGAGTAACTGGTTGAACAGGTGTTCGGCGAGCTGATATTTGCCGATTTGGTGAGTCAAAACCCCCAAACCATAGAGAGCATCAGCATTATGGGGCTGCTTCTCTAAGATCTGAGCGTAGGTTCGTTCAGCCCGAGTGAAATGATTAGCACGATGGTCTGAGATTGCAAGTTGTAGGGCTTCGGTCAGGGTCGCCATAGGAGTATCCTGGGTTCTCAGATAGATCTAGGAAGGTTAGGTTAATTGAATGATCAACTCTCACTAATTCACTGGTTGATCACTGGTTGATTAAACGGTTAGTGCAGGAGTAAATTGATTTTTTAATCATTAAATTTCCATTGATTGAACTCTGATTCATTCAATTGTGGTTTATTCAATCGCACTCTAGCCTCAGAATGTTGCCAATCTGGCAGAGATTTGGGTTGTCGAACCACTTGATTAAGAAAATCTTCTAGGGCTCTGACAGGGGTTAGATCGTTGTAAAGTTTGTGTTTAGAATGGTTGACTTTTTCAGAGATTGACCGACGATAAGCCGAGTCCTCCCCTAACCTGATGGCAATCTCAATATAGTCTGCTTTACTAGAGGCAATGGTTTCTACAATGCCCATCACATCAAGAATTGCTTTAGCATGACGGCTTCGCATTAGGGTTCCGGGCCAGGTGACAATCGGCACATTATTATAAAGCGTGGACTCCATAATTGTGTTATTGCCTGACCAGCCAATATTATCTAGAAAAACATCCGCTAAAGCCGTAACCCCTGCAAACATTCTGGCCTTTAAACGGGGTAAAAAAATGCAGTATTTTTCATGGCTTAAATTATATTTTTGAAAAGCCAACTCCAGTCGGGTATAAAAGATCTGGTTTACCACTTCACTGTCATGGCGAATAAATACAAATCTCCCCTTGTCTAACCGTTGAGCAATTTGGGGGAAAATATCATCATGTTGAGGCAGATATTTAAATAGGGATTGACAGCACCAGAACATAACTTGATTTTCGGGCATTCCAATATCTTTTTTTTTGATGTTCCGGGGTTGGGTTTTTAAGGGGGTGTAGCAGACTCCTAAGTTGGGTAACCTGACTAATGTTTCAGTGTAATGATCCTGACCATTTTTGGGCTCCATTAAGTCACTGGTTAGATGATAATCAATCGTGGGTAGTCCTGTGGTTTCAGGATGCCCTCCAAATACCATTTGAATGGGAGCAAGCTTCAAACAGGCGATTTGAACCGGCAGAGGCTCCATACCAATCTCTGGAAAAATCAGCACATGAAGCTGGTCATTGTGAATTTTCTCAGCCCATTGATCAACGGAAAAAGTGCCTTGAGTAAACTGCACAAAAGCTTGAGCTGCCTCAACCGTTTCTTGATCTTGCTTAGAATTAGTATGATATCCAAACAACTCAAACTGTTCCCTGTCGATATTTTCAATCCAACCTTTAATCGGAATTTTCCAGACTGAATGATGATAGAAACAACTCGAGACAAATCCCACTCGAATCTTCTGATACTGATCCGGCTTGAGTAAAGGGATGGGTTGACTCCAATTTGGATAGCGAACTGCCATCAACTGACAGATCAATGACCCATAAATATGTTGTAATTCCCGATCATTCAAACCCTGATAAGCTAGATAAAAAGGTTGCATTGTACCAACAATATTAGCTCCACGGGATTGTTGATCAAGACTGGATTGATCATACTCATCAGCCAATTTTTGCAGATGATTTTGATAGCAACTGCGTCTCCAAAGAATCTCTTCAGTGTCCTGATAAATGATTGGGAGTTGCGTCATACACAATCCAAACTTAGCCATATCAAAGTCAGGCTTAATCCTCAATGCCTGTTGATAAGCTGCCAATGCCTCTGAAATCCTTCCCTGATTTTTCAAGACAATTCCCAGGTTATTGTATGCCTCAACAAAATTAGGACTGATCTCGATAGCTTTTTGATAGTGTTCAATGGCCTGCTGATCTTGCTTTTGCTTTTTATAAATGATTCCTAAACCATTGTGAACTTCAGCCAAATGAGGATTGAGCCCTAAAATATTTTGGTAGGCTTGGGCTGCCTCTACCAATCTTTCCTGGGTTTGAAAAATAGTTCCTAAATTAATCTGAGCTTGAATCAGTTCGGGATCAAGCTCAATAGCCTGCTGATAGAATTGAATGGCTTGATCAGATTGGCCTAGTTTCTGGAGCAATCGCCCGTAGTCAGTCAGAATTAAAGGATAAAGATGAATGCAGCTCGCTGGCAAGTCTGTACTCCCTGGAAAGTTCTGAAAAATCTCTTTATAGAGTAATTTGGCCTCCTGCAACTGACCTGATTGATGCTTTTGAGCCGCATTTTTAATCAATGATTTGATTTCTATTTCTGTCAGTGTAGATTGGGTCATCTTCAATCAATACTCCTTCTTTAATTAACCCAGCTAAAATCGGGATAATCACAGTGTCTAAACTATAGTTTGGCAGCTTTTGAGCGATCTCATTGGGGGTAAAAATCTGTCCAGATAGGACAAATTCCATCAACTGCTTGACAAACTCCGGAGGCAACTGCTTGAATGTGACGGTTTTGTCTCCAGCCACCAATTGATAGGAACCCTCGGGTAAGGGCTCCAATCTGACCTTGAGAAATTGAGCTAATCGCAAAGGAGTATTCAGCTCTTGGGCGAATAAGCCGAACCCGACTTGCATCGGCAGGGACACTTCTGCATCTCGGAATCCCTGCATTCTGTGAACCCGGGCAAATTCTTGACTTAGATGCTGTTTTTCGGCTTGCAACGTTCCGACTAAATGGTCAATCAGTCGCCTGGTATATTCTTCAAGCGGCTCTGTTTCTCCCTGGGAAAAGAGAGGCAGATTCTTACGCCAGATTTCTGGCTGCTGCAGGGTCTCCGCTAACCAGGTCAATAGATCAGCTCCCTTCAAACAAAGAACACCAATGGTCAAATGGAGAGAGGGTTGATTCTGGGCGATCGCATAATGCCAGTGACCCCGAGGAATATACAGCAGATCCCCCGGCTTGAGTACGCTGTGAATATAGGGCTCACTCTTGGGTGGTTCCCGGGAGTCCCAAGTCTCTTGGCGATAGGGATATTTGAGCGTGTCTTCAAAAACAAACCATTCTTTTTCTCCCTCAAGCTGCAGGATAAACACTTCATGGGTATCGTAATGACAGTGAAATCCTTGATGGCCCGGCCAAGAACAGTAGACATTGGCGTGAATTTTTCGGTGGCCTAGATCTTCCTGCAGCGACCAAATTAGGTCAGCAATCTGTGGAACCAACTCGTTCACCCGACTCAATACAATGCTAGCTCCGGCTTTGCAGCGCCTTACTCCTTCTTGAGGATTAGCAAAGGACATGTCTTTTTGATCGAGGACAAACCGGAGTTGGGGTTCCCGAAGCCGATGAAAATTGAGTAAATGATTGAATTGATGCCAGGAAAATAAGTGATCAAATCGACTGGGCTGATTGCCTGAGATTAGAATACCTTGCTGGGCCCAGTTTTCATGGAGAAATTGCTCAACAGGATAAGGCTGCAAGAGATTTGAGAGGGTGTTCATCATCACTTTTACAACATCCGGTTCTAATACCTGGATAAAGTTTGCAAATGAACCTGCCTAATTGTTATAATTAAGCAGGTTAAGCTAAACAATCTTAACTTAATGATCTTTGAAAGTTGTCCTCCGTAGGGCAACTTTATTATGACTAGTTACGATTAGATGCTATTACTGAACACCAGCAATTAAAGTACCGCTGACTTCAGATAGGTCGCCAGTAACGATCACGGAAACATCACCTTCAGCGAAGGAATTGTTACCGATTGCAGTTACGTCGAAAGTCAAGCTAGCGAAGTTACCAGAAATATCAACATTGCTGTTGAGAGTTGCATCGATGTCCTTGTCAACATCAACATCAATATCAACGTTAAAATCCTGATCAACATCAACGTCAACGAAAACATTCTTAGAAACAAATACGCCAGTACCGCCAGCGATCGCTTCTTGAGCAACTTCCAAGTAGTTAAGGTCAGAAATAATCATGGATTTGTCCTCTTAATAATTAAGGTTTCAGGAAAGACTTTACTTCCCTTGATACTCAGAATAATGAAGTGATTCAAGATCATGTTGCCGATTTGGCAGATTTATTTGGGATCAAGCCGGGTAATATTCTAATAGTATTTGGAGCCTGGAGGGTGTTGAAATTGCAACCAGGGATCAAGTAGTCCTGCAAAACTGAACTCGCAATGACTAAACTGATAATGAAACTACAGATGCAGAAAATTCAGTAGGTGGTTGTAATCAATTGTTAAATGGAAGGGGATCTGGGGCCTCGCCCCTAGATCAATCTTTCAATTAATTATACCTAGCCACTAACAGAAACCTGCTTGATGTGACTCAAACAGGTTTCTGTTTCGATAGTTGATGATCTATGAAAGTTGTTTTCCAGAGGAGAACTTCTTGATAACTGAACTCGATAGCCGAACTTGATGACTTAGCCTGATTACTGAACGCCAGCAATCAAAGTGCCGCTGACTTCAGATAGGTCGCCAGTAACGATCACGGAAACATCACCTTCAGCGAAAGAATTGTTACCGATTGCAGTTACGTCGAAAGTCAAGCTAGCGAAGTTACCAGAAATATCGACATTGCTGTCGAGAGTAGCATCGATGTCCTTGTTAACGTCAACATCAATATTAACGTTAAAGTCCTGATCAACATCAACGCTGATATCAACGAACTTAGCAACGAAAACTCCACCAACAACTGGCTCTTGAGCAACTTCCAAATAGTTTAGATCAGAGATGATCATGGTTTTTCTCCTAGGATTTGAATATTGGACAGAAGTTGGATTACTTCTCGCTCATTAATATATTCAAAAGGGGTAACTTACAGTTGCCAGTTTGGCAGATTTATTTAAATCATGAACTCAAACTTTAGAGTTATGAATTGTGAAGAGGAATTCTATTTGCTAACTGGAAACTGCACTATAGCCTATGATCAGACATTCACAATGGCTATATGGCAATCCAAAATGAGATGTTAAAAGGTTCATCAGAGATTATTTCAGCCGATCAGATCAAGCAACAGGCTAAAATCCTGGGGTTCCATCAAGTTGGGATCGCCCGAGTGAATGACTTGGAACCTGAGGCAATAGACCCCCTCAGAACCTGGCTGGCTCAAGGATATCAGGCAGATATGGCCTGGATGGCAAATCCCAAACGTCAGCAGATTGAGCAGGTGATGCCAGGGGTACAGTCAGTGATTTGTCTGGCATTGAACTATTACACCCCCCACCAACACCCCGAAGGCCATGAATTTGCAAAGATTTCTCGCTATGGTTGGGGGCGGGATTATCACCGGGTGATGCCTCAGAAACTTAAGTCCCTGACCACCTGGTTAGAAGCTCAGGGCCAAGGCATTCAAGCTCGCTACTACGCTGATACTGGGCCAATTCAGGATAAAGTCTGGGCGCAACAGGCTGGCATCGGTTGGATTGCCAAAAATAGCAATGTGATTACCCGCCAGTATGGTTCCTGGGTATTTTTAGGGGAAATTCTGACTAACCTGTGCCTGACTCCAGATACTCCCCACACCAAACATTGCGGCACCTGTACTCGCTGTTTAGAGGCGTGCCCCACCCAGGCGATTGTTGAGCCCTTTGTGGTAGATGCCAACCGCTGTATTGCCTATCACACCATTGAAAACCGGGCAGAAGCATTGCCAGAGGATATCAATTTGGGGGGTTGGGTTGCGGGCTGCGATATTTGTCAGGAGGTTTGTCCCTGGAATCAACGATTTGCCCAAGAGACCGATATAGAAGACTTTCAGCCCTATCCTTGGAATATTGCTCCTCAGCTATCAGAACTGGCAGAACTCTCAGAGGACGAATGGAATCGCCGCTTTCCGGCCTCTGCCCTGCGGCGAATCAAGCCTGAAATGTGGCGACGCAATGCCCGCACCAACCTGAATCAAATCGCAAAACTTCATGGCTGAAAATTTAGGGCCAAGCTTCAGAGCCAAACCTCATAGCTAAACGTCGGGCCAATCGTCTAAAATCCAGATAGTCAAAACGCCCCATCTTGCTCGGCATTCTTCAGATTTAAACCCCAGCATGGTCACTCGCAGATATCAGGTAGGAGGATGTTTGGCTGATGATCATCCTCATTATGTCGAACGAGATGCCGATGAAAAACTTTACACTACCCTGGCCCAGGGAGAATTTTGCTATGTGCTCAATTCCCGGCAGATGGGCAAATCTTCCCTGTTAGTCCGGATCAAACAGCGTTTAGAATTGGCAGGTTGTGCCTGTGCCACCCTGGATATGACCAGTCTGGTGAGCGAAGAAACCACTCCAGCTCAGTGGTATAAGGGGATTGTTTCCCAGCTTTGGTTGGAATTTGATTTGTTGGGGAAGTTGAATCTAAAATCCTGGTGGGCTTCTCGGGAAGATATTTCAGACTTTCAGCGCTTCAGCCAATTCATTACCGAGTTGTTCGTCACTCACTTTCCCCAGAACAATCTTTTTATCCTGATCGATGAAATTGACAGTGTTTTGCGGTTGCCCTTTCCAGCAGATGATTTTTTCACCCTGATTCGTTATTTCTACAACCAGAGAGCCCTCAATCCTGAGTATTATCGGGTTAATTTTGCGGTATTTGGGGTAGCTACTCCCTCTGAGTTGATTCAAAATCGTACCCTAACTCCATTTAATATTGGTCAATCGATTGAACTCCAAGGCTTTCGCCCGTTAGAGGTGCATCCCCTGGCCCAGGGCTTGGCAGACCATGTCAAAAATCCAGACCTCTTGCTCCAGGAAATTCTCAAGTGGACAGGGGGTCAGCCGTTTCTTACCCAAAAGCTCTGCCAGATTGTCTGGCAACTCAGCCAGGAGAAAGTCAGTGAGGGAAAACTAGCCCTGCCACCGGGCACAGAGCCCTTCTGGATTGAGCAGGTGGTTCGAGCCCACGTCATTGATCGATGGGAAGTCCAGGACGAACCAGAGCATCTCCGTACCATTCGCGATCGCCTCTGCTACGGACAACATACTGGGCGGATGTTAGCGCTGTACCAGCAAATGTTGCAGGAGTTAGCCGTTGAAGTAGATGACAGCCAGGAGCAAATTGAGCTATTACTGAGTGGTTTGGTAGTTCGTAATCAGGGGTATCTTCAGATCAAAAATCCAATCTACCAGGAAGTCTTTGATTTGGACTGGATCAATCGTCAATTGGCCAAACTTCGACCCTATTCCCAAACCTTCGATGCCTGGATGACTTCAAATCGTCGGGATCGGTCTCGTCTGCTGCGGGGACAGGCCCTCAAGGACGCCCAAAACTGGGCCCAAGGAAAAAGTCTCAGTGATCTGGATTATCAGTTTATTGTCGCTAGTCAGGAATTAGAGTGGCAAGAACGGCAAACCATTCTGGAAGCTCAACAAATCAAAGAAGTTGTGGCTCGCCTGGAACAGGAACAAAAAGTCAGTCGCTTGCAGAGATCGCTGCTGGCCGTGATTAGCTCAGCTCTGTTGGTTGCCGGCGGATTGGGCCTGGTGACTTTTTTCAATATCGCACGGCCCAACTGAATGAAATCCTGGCCTTGACCCTCTCTTCAGAAGCATTACTGGCCTCAAACCAAAAGTTAGAAGCTCTGGTAGAAGCCCTCAGGGCCCAGCGCAAACTCGAACAACTGCCCAACGCTAATTTTCAGGCTCAGACCCAGGTGACAGTTGCCCTGAGACAGGCCCTCTATCAGGCAGAGGAATCAAATCGTTTGGTTGGCCATCAGAAATCCATCTGGTCTGTTGCCTTTAGCCCTGATGGTCGCTATCTAGCAACGGCTAGCGGCGATCAAACCATCAAGCTGTGGAATACCAGTGGCAGACTGCTGAGAACCTTAAAGGGCCATCAGGGTTCGGTCTGGCGGGTCACCTTCAGCCCCGATAGCCAAACCCTGGCTTCAGCCAGCAAGGATAAAACAGTCAAACTCTGGGCCGTGGATGGACAATTAGAACGCACATTTTCGGGGCACTCTGCCGGAGTTGGGAGTGTGGCCTTTAGCCCCGATGGTCAGCTTTTGGTATCAGGGAGCGAAGACAAAACCTTAAAACTCTGGAGCCGCTCTGGTCAGCTCAAACAAACCTTCAAGGGTCATACCGCTGCTGTTCAGAGGGTGGCTTTTCGCCCTGATGGTCAACAGATTGCCTCCGCTAGTGAAGACAGTACGGTCAAGCTTTGGCAGCTTGATGGCCAACTGGAACAAACCCTCCAGGCTCATCAAGGCCCGGTTCGAGGCATTGCTTACGCTCCCCCAGTTCAAAATCAAAGTCAAAATCAAACCCCTGGATCCTTCCAGTTAGTGTCTGTGGGGGATGACGGAATGATTTATCTATGGCAAAACGGTCGCCTGGAACGTAGCTTTTCAGGTCATAGTGCTGAGATCGCTGATGTCAGCTTCAGTCCCGATGGCAAGACGATTGCCACTGCCAGTTGGGATCAGACAGCGAAACTCTGGTTCCTTAACGGCACTTTAGTAAGAAACCTGGAGGGCCATCAAGAGCGCGTCCACAGTGTGGCTTTTAGCCCAGATGGCCAGTTGATTGCATCCTCAGGAGCAGACAAACTCGTTAAACTCTGGCGACTGCAGCACCCCCTGGTTAAAACCTTAAGTGGCCATCGGGCCGGAGTGGTTGCCCTGGCTATCCACCCTTATAATCACACCATCCTATCGGGTAGCGATGACAAGACCTTAAAACTTTGGAAACCAGATGGGACAATCCTGGCTACCTTTAATGGGCATCAAGCTAGGGTATTAGGGGTTGGGTTCAGAGCGGATGGCCAAAAGATTGTTTCTAGCAGTTGGGATAAAACGATTAAATTATGGAATTCTCAGGGTCAGCTAGATCAAACCTTAACAGGCCACAACAGTCCAGTTTGGGATGCCCAATTTAGCCCAGATGGGAAAATGATTGTTTCAGGGAGCCGGGATGGCATGATCAAGCTTTGGGTAATCAATTCCCAGGGACAATTTCAAAATACTAAAACGATTCCAGCCCATCAAGATGAAGTACGGGCCCTGGCTTTTAGTCCAGATGGGCAAGTCATTGCCTCCGCTAGCTTGGATCAAACGGTTAAACTGTGGACGACTACCGGTACGTTATTACAGACCCTGACCGGCCATCGAGACGGAGTGGTGGATGTGGCCTTTAGTGCCAGAGGAGATGCGATCGCCTCGGCTAGTTTAGAAGGCACAATTCACCTGTGGAACCGTAGTGGTATTCTGCGGGAGACTTTTATTGCCCATCGAGATGGGGCTCTGACGGTTGCTTTCAGTCCGGATGGTAAGATGCTGGCTTCTGCCGGTTTAGATCGGACGATTAAGCTCTGGAATCGTACCGGAACGTTGCTCAAAACCATCTACAAACCGGATGGAGCCATCTGGCAGGTTGCCTTTGACCCAAAAGGCAAACAGTTAATCTCAACCAGCGAAGATCAAAAAGTGAACCTCTGGAATCTTGAACTGATCCTATCTTCAGATGATTCTCAACAGAGCTGTAACTGGCTACAAGATTACCTGAAGTTGATTGAACCTGACAAAAATCAGAACTTATGTATTTTAGATAACCCCTAGATCGCTCCAGACCGTTCATGGCTTGGAGGCTTTTGTAGAGATGTCGTAGCCCTATGAGAATTCCCATTCTAACTGCTGTAACTATTGCTGTGACTGTAGCTACAAATATCAACAAAAATCTGAACCGTGAAATTTCTTTCTATTGATGAGTCAGTTGTTTCAAGCCAAAAAAGTAGAACTAGTTCGTTAAGCTCTGTTAAGCTTGTATAAAGCTAGACCACTAAAACATTTTTTGGGGTTTATGCTGATATTGCTATTTGGAAGAAACTTTGGCTGAATCAGGACGAATATTGCAAAGTGCTGTTTTAGATAAGTTTGAACCATTTTTATACCAAATTGCCTATTTATACTGTTTCTGCTTCAACGGCCAACTATTGTCCAAGCATATCGTCCAAGTATATTCTTTCAGTATTGAGGGTTAGTTGGTTTCCTCTGCATCACCTGCTGAGGAGATAGGGTTTATATCAAGACTGTTTGTTTCCAACGCTGCTCTTACTCCTTCAACCTCGTAAGCCATACCCTTTATGGAATCTTTACAGAATCCACGTCAATTTTCAGTAAGGTTTTACAAAAATACCCTGACTTTTGCCAAGTGCAGATTATACGATTTAGATAGATTAAGTCAGGGACTCCAAATTCTTTTTCTAGGTGTAGAAGAATTGACAGAGGAATTTGAGAGCAGGGAAATCGAAAGAGTTGCCTCTTGGAGTGGAGATAAACGGTTAGAGATTCATAAGGGGAAATCAATGATATCGCAAGCCCAAGGTTCGCTTAATGAAGCGTACGTAGACCCTCAGGTCAAACACTCCAGAGATCTTTGTTGGTATGCAAAGCCCCTGAGAGAAGATAGTTTAAGAGTTTTATTCTTAGCGCCCCATCCTTTCTACCAGGATCGCGGCACTCCCATCAACAGCAGTATTTTTCTTAAGGCATTATCTGAAGAGCAGTATCAGGTTGATGTGTTGACCTATCCCGAGGGTCAAGACGTTCAATATCCTAATGTCACTATTTACCGAACTCTAAAATGTCCGCTGGTTTCAAATGTTAAGCCTGGATTCTCCTGGAAAAAACTGATCTATGATGTTTTGATGCTGGTCAAAGCGATTCAGCTTGTTTCTCGGAAGCAATATGATGTGATTCAAGGGATTGAAGAATCCGTCTTTATTGCTCTCTTATTTAAGCTGTTACTGAATATTCCCTACGTCTATGACATGGATTCCTCCATTGCCCAGCAAATGGTAGAACAGCTTCCCTGGTTATCTCCCTTGGCTCCTGCTTTAAACTGGTTTGAAAAATTAGCCGTCAAACGGGCCAAGGCGGTCATTCCAGTCTGCGATGCGATCGCCCAAGATATCGCCAAATATTCTCCTGAGCGGGTCATGATTCTCCCTGATATTTCCTTGTTGGCAGAGAATGAAGGCATCGAAGTTCAAGAAGACCTTCGGGCTGATCTGGGAATTACGGGGGTGATGCTGATGTATGTTGGCAACCTAGAGGGGTATCAGGGAATTGACTTGATGATTGAGGGTTTTGCGATCGCCTTACAGCAAGACGAGAGTCTCAATCTGGTGATTATTGGAGGTGACGCTGAGGGGATTGAAACCTATCGCCAGAAGGCAGCCCAGCTTGGTGCTGGTAATCGGGTTCATTTCATGGGTCAACGTCCTGCCACCCATCTGAGTGGGTATCTTTCCCAGGCTGATATTCTGGTGTCTCCCCGAACGAAGGGCAAGAACACACCCATGAAGATCTATTCTTATTTAGACAGTGGAAAAGCCGTACTGGCTACAGATTTACTCACCCATACCCAGGTGTTGACTGACCAGGTCGCTCTATTGGCCAAGTCTGATTCAACTAGCTTTGCAGCGGGAATGGTGCAGTTGGCCCAGAATCAATTGCTCTGTCAAGAGCTGGGTTTAGCAGGCCGTCAGCTCGTTGCCGAAAAGCACAGCTATAGTGCTTTTCGTAATACCATCAAAGACCTTTATGGTTGGCTGAAAAGTGAATTACTGCCTCAACAGTGTCAAGCAAAGTAGGTTAGAGAATTTAGTAGCTAGTTGATTGAGATGGTTGATTGAGATGATGGAAAGAAATCTAGTCTCACTAACTCGTCAAGCCTACGATGTCTTGGTGATTGGAGGAGGAATCTATGGGGCTTTCGTCGCCTGGGAGGCCAGCCTGAGAGGGTTGTCGGTTGCCCTGGTTGAAAAGGGTGATTTTGGCAGCGCTACGTCTGCCAATAGTTTGAAAACAATTCATGGTGGCTTTCGCTATCTGCAAAATGCAGACTTCAAACGAATGCGCGAGTCCATCCATGAGCGCCGGACTCTGATGCAAATCGCGCCTCACTTGATCCATCCTTTGCCTGTCATTGTGCCAACCTATGGCCATGGTATGAAGGGAAAAGCAGCCTTGGCCGTTGCTCTAGCCTTGAATGACGCGATCAGCTTTGACCGGAACCGTCTAGCCGACCCTCAAAAGCATATTCCTCAGGGTCACGTAGTTAGTCGGGAGCGCTGTCAGCAGTTGCTTCCTGGAGTTCGTTCCGAAGGTTTAACCGGTGGGGCAATTTTTTATGATGCTCAGGTTTACAACTCCGAGCGGCTGATTCTGGCATTGCTGCGATCCGCCAGTCAGGCGGGAGCTCGTTTGGCCAACTATGTTAGAGTGACCGATTTGCTGTATCAGGGGAGCCGCATCATCGGAGTTCGGGCTGAAGACCAATCGGATGGACAACAATTTGATTTAAGGGCCAGAACGGTGATTAATACCAGTGGCCCCTGGCTGGCCCAGGTTACGGGGTTATTAAAGCAATCCACCTTCCCAGGGCCCCCCTTGCTGTCCCAAGCCATGAACCTGGTGACCACCCGACCCCTATTTGAAAACTATGCCGTGGGCTTACCCAGTTCCGGGGCAGCAGGCAGTCGTTTTCTGTTTGTAGCTCCATGGCGGGGTCGATCCATCATCGGAACCTGGTACGGAGTACATCCGGGTAATCCCGATCAATTTGCCCTGAGTGAAGCTCAGATTCAGGAATTTTTAGCTCAGATCAACCAGTCTTATCCTGGAGCCCATTTAACTCGAGATCAAGTGGCCTGGGTACATGGTGGGCTGCTTCCCTGTGATGGGGTTGAACACCAGACCGAAGAACCCAAGTTAACCAAGCACTATCAGATTTATGACCATGCCAGGGATGGTCATCCGGGGATGATGTCTGTGGTTGGGGTAAAGTACACCACCGCTCGGGATGTGGCTCAAAAGCTAGTGGATCGGGTTTGCCGATCCTGGGGTCAGAAGGCTCCTGCTTCCATTTCTGCTCAAACTCCAGTTTATGGGGGGCAGATTGCCGACTTCAATGAATTTCTCCAGGGGGCGATCGCCACGGAGTGTCTCTCCCCAGAAGTCACCCAACGTCTGGTTTACAACTACGGCTCTGCCTATCCCCAGGTTTTGTCCTATTTGAATGGGGCGGCCAAGGAGACTGAATCACAAACTGATTCACCACCAGACAGTCTGGCAATTATCCAGGCGGAAGTTAGCTATGCCGTAAAAGAGGAAATGGCTCAAACCTTGAGCGATGTGATTTTCGGCGAACTGAATTAGGCAGTGCTGGGTATCCTGGAGATAGGATTGTAGACGTTTGCGCTCGAACCCTGGGGCAAGCCCTGGGATGGGACTCAGCCCGACTGGAACGGGAGATTCAAACGATCTGTCAGCGCTATGGTGTTCCGGTTCCGAGAATCTCTTTACCCACCTAAGCCTCGATCAGCATCTAATCAGGGAACACAATCAGAAAACAATATCAGAAAATACTATCAGGAAATCTCTAATGCCCTCACCCATTGCCCATGCTGTTTCTGGCTATGTTCTGGCTCGATTGTGGCCTCGAACCTCAAGCTCACCGCTTTCCTTAAGCAGCGTTTCGATCCAGAGTTACTATGGAGTATTTGTGGCGATCGCCGCTGACTTTGACTTTTTACCGCAACTCTTGACAGGACAGGATTTTCATCGGGGGCTGACCCATACCTTGATTTTTGCTCTGGGGTTTAGTCTGGCTTTAGCCGGGTTGACCTATCAAAAGTTCAAGTACTCTTACCAGCAAATGCTGTTATTTACCTTTGGACTCTACGGTTCCCATCTGTTGCTAGATTGGTTGACGGCGGGGGGTCAGGGAATGCAATTGTTATGGCCTTTGACGGAGGCTTACTTCAAATCGCCCCTGTCCCTATTTCCTGCTGTGCATCACTCCCGGGGACTGCTAGATTTAGGTCATCTGGTATTTATCAGTTGGGAGTTGTGTTATGGGTTGCTGATTCTGGCCGGGCTGAAGGTCTGGCAACACTCCAGATCGTCTAGATTTTCTAAGTAGTTTCTCAATAATTTCTCAATTGATACCCGTTTTAAACACCCCCTGAAGATTGGATCACGTGATTGGGTATTGTAATCATGACAACAACTTCTGCTGCTGTAGCCAAATCAACAACTCCAGTAATTCTGGTGGACAGTCATGTACATATCTATGACTGCTTTCAACTGGATCAGTTTTTGGATGCAGCCTTAGCCAATTTCCAGAAAAATCTACCGGCTGGCAATGCTGGGGCTGACCCGATATTGCTGCTCTGCTTGACGGAAAGCCTTCCCAACCAGTACTTTGCTCAGCTTCTAAACTTCGCAGCGGATCGATGCACCCTTCAGGGCTGGACATTTCATGCCACTGGTGAAGCCCTATCACTTTGGGCTCAAAATGCTTCTGGTGATGGGATTTTCCTCCTAGCAGGTCGTCAGCTAGTGACCGCCGAGAGACTGGAAGTTCTGGCCTTAATTACCCCTGAGCAAATTCCTGATGGTTTACCCCTGAATCAAACCCTGGAACAGATCGAACAATCTGGCGCTATCCCGGTTTTGCCTTGGGGAGTCGGTAAATGGATTGGTCAGCGGGGCAAACTGATTGAGACCCTATTGGATGAGCCTAGCTCTCCACAAGTCTTTTTGGGAGACAATAGTGGCCGCCCTAAGTTGTGGCCTTACCCACCTCATTTTCAGCGGATTGCAGCCCAGGGTCGGCCCGTTTTGCCGGGAACCGATCCCCTGCCAATTGCTGCTGAAGCCTCTCGACCGGGGAGTTTTGGGTTCTGGATTCAGGGAGAGTTTGATCCGCAATACCCTGGATCCAGCCTCAAGCAACTTTTGCTCATCCCTCAACTTGAAGTTCATCCCTATGGTTCCCTGGAAAATCCAGTCCGGTTTGTCCAGAATCAGATGGCTATGCGATCGCAAAAGTCCAATAGCAAATCGTCAACAGTTCCTATGCCACCGGATCTAGCTCAGAATTCAAACCAGGATTCGACCAGTTCATCTCACGCTCAAAATGGATTTCCTGAAACGGCTGATATTGAAACCTCCTCTGAAGACTACGCCCGTCGTTTTTCTGGGGAGACAGGACTGTGGTTGCTAAAAGTTCAAGAGCAGGCCACCTTAAAATTATTAAAGCCCTATCCAAAAGCAACAGTGCTTGATGTGGGGGGAGGTCATGGTCAAACCCTGGAGCCTTTAATTCAGCATGGCTATTCGGTGACAATTTTAGGGAGTGACGAGAGTTGCCAGAATCGTATCCAAAATTTTGTGGATGCCAATCTCTGTGAATTCCGAGTTGGGAATGTTCTGGAGTTGCCCTATCCAGATGATGCTTTTGATGTGGTGATCAGCTATCGATTTCTCGCCCATGTCACCCAATGGCAAACGTTCCTGGCCGAACTGACACGGGTGGCAAAAAAGGCAGTGATTGTAGACTATCCGACGACCCGTAGTGTGAATGCGATCGCCCCCTACTTGTTCAAAGTGAAGAAAGGATTGGAGGGAAACACCCGGCCATTTATTTGCTATCAGGAAGCAGAGATTTTGCAACAATTCCAGGCTTTGGGCTATAGGTTGGGCCAGCGTCAGGCTCAGTTCTTTTATCCAATGGTGTTGCATCGAGCCTTCAAATCCCCAGGATTATCGGCGGCGTTGGAGCAAACCATCAGACCAACTGGACTGACGCGATTGTTGGGGTCTCCTGTGATTGCCCGGTTTGATCGGGGCCAAGATTGATGGTTCCAATGCTCAACTCAAATGCTCAACTCAAACTAGACTTTCAGTGAACGGCTTACAGGGATTTTCAATCCCGTGGGGCATGGGTTGGGGCGTTAGGGATGGGGTGCACCCAACTCCCCTACTCCAGCAGTGTGAGGAACGCTGCAAAGTGTCTCTCCAGACTAATCTCCAGATTAACTTTTCAGATTAATATCTTAGATTGAGTGAAGGTATGAATGATATGAGATATGAACTACCCCAGGGTTCCCGGGCTTTGGTGACAGGGGCGACGGGATTTACTGGCTCGGTTTTAGTGCGAAAGCTAGTAGATCAAGGAGTGAACGTGGTGGCGATCGCCGCCCCAGCTCCGACCTAGAATCCTTTGCAGGATTGCCGATTCAATGGTTGCGAGGGGATGTCTTTGATCAGGATTTGATCGAGGCAGCCATGGCTGAAGTCAACTATATTTTTCACATGGTGACTCCTTTTCGGGAAGCCAAATCTCCCGATATCGGGTATCACAATGTCCATGTTTTAAGTACTCAACTGCTGGCAAAAGCAGCCCTAAATCAGCCTGATTTCCGACGATTTGTCCATGTCTCAACCATTGGGGTACATGGTCATATTGAGCATCCCCCGGGGGATGAAAACTCCCCCATGAAGCCGGGGGACATGTATCAGCAAACCAAGCTAGAGGGTGAGATCTGGATTCGGGAATTTGCGGAACACTCAGGGCTTCCGGTTACCGTTGTCCGTCCGGCTGGAATTTATGGCCCTGGGGAGAAACGACTGCTGAAAATTTATAGATGGGTGGCCAAAAAACGGGTTCCAGTCCTGGGGAATGGCAGCAATTTATTGCATTTTGTCCATGTGGATGATTTGACGGATTGTTTTATTCTGACAGCTATCCATCCTCAGGCGGTGGGGGAAGTCTTTATTTGCGGCAGTGAGGCAGCCATGACCTTCAAGCAAATGGTGAACTTAGTGGGAGATTACTATGGAGTTACCCCGAAGTTTCTCCAGTTTCCTAGAGTCCCTATTTTTGCCCTGGGGGATGTTTTAGAATTCATCTGTCGCCCCTTGGGAATCGAGCCCCCCATCTACCGTCGTCGCCTGGCTTTTTATACGAAGGATCGATCGTTTAGTACGGCTAAAATGCAGAACTTATTGGGATTTTCTCCGGCCCATTCTGATCAGGAGGGATTGCAGGAATTGGCTCAATGGTATCTTGATCAGGGTTGGATTTCCCTGGAAAAATCAGTTACCAGTCCAACACCGACCCAAAACTAACTCCCTTATTATCAGAAGACATCTTGCCAGAAGATACATTGCCAGAAAATTTCGGGTCTTAATCCCCTCGACTCAATCCGGGTAACAAGAGTAATTCAGGTGCTTCAGCCCAATCAACCCCTGAGGATTTCATCCAAACTTTAAAATTAATTAGTCTCAAATTTACAGGAATTATAATGGCCTCTGGCGATCGCAACCACGACGAAAAAATTGCTAAGGTTCCGCTCTCGGAACAGTTAACTCAAGCTAAGGTTTCTCCCCTCAAGCGCTATCAGGATAAAGTTTTAGGCACTTCAGACTGGCTGCCATTTTCCAGTATGAATTGACCACCTTGCTTTGTAGCGGCTTGCCGGGAAGTTTGGGCTATGTCTTGCGAAAATCCCTGTATCCCCGGTTATTCAACCAGGTCGGATCAGGGGTGATCCTGGGGCAAAACCTGGTTCTACGACATCCCCAAAAAATCAGTCTGGGGAATCGGGTTGCGATTGATGATGGGGTACTCCTCGATGCCAGTGGAGCAGGAGACCTAGGCATTGAGCTCGGGGATCATGTTATTGTCTCGAGAAACTGTGTGATTCAGGGAAAAACTGGCTCAGTCCTGATCGGGCCTAAAACTGATCTAGGCTGCAATGTGGTCATCACTTCTAATTCTGGAATTGAAATTGGCCACTCTGTATTGATAGCAGCCAATTGCTATATCGGTGGGGGGCGCTACATCACAGATCACCTCGATATTCCGATGATGGATCAGGGGGTTTACACCAAAGGCCCGGTGGTGATCAAAGACGATGTCTGGCTGGGGGCGGGAGCAACAGTACTTGATGGCGTTACGGTGGGTCAGGGCTGTATTGTCGGGGCTGGAGCAGTGGTAACCCGGGACTTACCAGAATATAGTATTGCAGTCGGGGTTCCAGCAAAAATCCTGCGATCGCGCCAATCTAATACTCAAGAAACTTCTCATGGCTATCATCCAAAAGCTGGTTAAGGCAGTCCAGGAAGTTCCGATTGAGTTGCAGCGGTTTGTTCAACATCAGTATCCTCGATTTGTTACCGGGGGAGGGTTTGACACCCTGGAAGCGGAAGTGCCTGTGTTCATGTTTCACACGATTAACCGTTCGACCTTTCAAAGTCAACTGGAGTTCTTAAAGCGGAACGGCTATCGCACCCTGGATCTGGCTACATTTATGGCTTTTCTCCGGGGAGAGAAGTCCCTGGAGGCTCCTTCAGTGCTGCTCACCTTTGATGATGGGGACAAGAGCTGGTATGACATTGCCTATCCCCTGCTAAAACAGTACGGACTTCATGCCGTGGGCTTTGTCGTGCCCCATTATATTCAGGAGCAGCCAACTACCGCTACCGCCAGTAAGGGTTGGCTGTCCTGGCCAGAATTGATCGAGCTAGATCACAGCGGCGTGATTGAGATTGAGTCCCACAGTCAATACCACGCGCGGATTTTTACGGCGGCCAAACTGGTGGACTTCTTCAATCCTCAACTGCCTGATACTCTGGGGTTGGATGTCCCCTGGATCGGCAGTAACGGTTCCTACACTAACCAATTGCCATGGGGAACACCGATCTATCAGTATGGGCCTCGGCTAGAGGGTCACTTGAGATATCTGGCCGATGCTGAGGTTCAAGCCGCCTGCACCGATTGGGTTCAAGCCCAGGGAGGGGTTAGCTTTTTTGAAAAGAGCACCTGGCGGCGGGAATTGACCCAATATCATCAAACCCTGCCACTGACCCAAGCTCAGTATGAAACCGAGCAAGAAAGACAACAACAGATGCTAGAGGATCTGGCCCAATCCAAAGAAGTGTTATCCCATCGTTTAGGAAAGTCCATTGAGCATCTCTGCTATCCCTGGGGGGCTGGTAGTCTGGAGGCAATTGATCTGAGCCAGCAAGTGGGCTATCAAAGTAACTTCTGGGTGAGTCTGGGCGATCGCAATACTAACCGGGTAGGGGATTCTCCTTTTTACATTCCCCGCTTAAAGGATGACTATTTGCTGCGACTCCCGGGAGAGGGGCGAAAGTCGCTGTTCAGTATTTTCCAGGCTAAGCTACGCCGCCGAGCGACGACTGTAGAAATTTACTAAAGGGATTGATTGAGGAAACCTATTGATCCGTAGCTTGATATTCAAATCCTTGTTTTCTCCAGGTTTAAACCTGACAACGTAAAGATTTTATTAACTAAGTTCAAAGACGGATCTTAAAGATATAGAACCTTAATTAAGAGTGAATAATAGCATCCGGGTCAATCTGACATAAACCTTCAATCGTTTTATATCGCAATTGATGCCATTACTTTTTTGAAACCTAAAGTTCTGATTGTAATTGGATATCAAATTGGGGATTATACCTTGTCGTGTCATATTGCCTGCTTCATTAATGATTTCAGTCAGATTCCGATAGAACAATAACGCTTGGGACTGACATAAGAAAGTTTTGATCTATGATCTATTTAATCTAAACTTTTAGATCTAGTTAATACATGGCTCAAATGCTTGGGGCTTCTCTTTATAGGGGCTTAGACTATTTGGGTAAATCCTTTAAGACTTTTTCAAGAAATCATCAGGGAAATAGTACGCTGAGACTTTATCGGGAAACATTGTAGACAAGTTTCGCCTATATATAGATTAATTCTAGCATCAACTTTTAATTTTAGCATACAGATTTTGATTAAACAAATTTGTGCTTCAGATAACAATTATGGAAAAGGTTACGATTGGGATTATTAATTATAACGGTAGAGCCGTTCTACCGAAAACCTTAGAATCTATTCAAAAGCTCAATTATTCTCATGTTGAGGTGATTGTTGCTGACAATTTGTCTATGGATGGCAGCCGAGAATGGGTACAGGAGAATTATCCTGAAGTCCAATGTCTCTGCTTAAACGCTAATCGTGGCCCAGCAGGAGGACGTAATGCTATTCTGCGGGCTGCCTTATCCAACTATATTCTGTTTCTGGATAATGATATTACCCTGGAGCCTGATACCGTTACCCGATTGATGCACATCATACAAACCGTGCCTGATGTTGCCGTTTGCCATCCTGAAATTTGTGACCCCAATGATCCCGCTGTCTATCACTATAACGGCGGCTGGATTCATTACTTAGGGGCTTACATTTCTAGGAATAATGACTTGGGAGAGCGACCCCCCTATGAGGTTTTTGACGTTGTTTCTGGGGCCGCAATGTTGGTTAATCGCACCATAGCCCTGGAGATTGGGGGCTTTGATGAAGATTACTTTTTCAACTGGGAAGATGGTGATTTTGTGATTCGGTTGACGTTAGCAGGCTATCTGTGTGTCAACGTTCCTCAAGCCATTGCGCATCATCTGGGCAAGGCCCGAGGCACTTCAAAGGCGTTCTATATGGTGCGTAACCGCTGGTATTTTCTGCTGAAGTTTTATGCCTGGAAAACGTTAATCCTGTCATTGCCAGCTTTACTGGTATTCGAAATTGCCCAAGCCCTACTTTTGTTGGTAAAAGGCAATTGGCAGGACTATTGGAAAGCCAATCGAGCAGTCATCGAGCAACTTCCTAGAATTCTCCAAAAAAGACGGCAGTTTAAGGCTTTGAAGCTAAAATCTGACCGTGACTGGCTAGGGGCCGGGAATTTATATATTCCGGCCAGTGTGATCAATCTTAAGTCCATACCCAGTCCTCTACAATATCTGGGAAACAGTTTGCTCAATCTCTACTGGCGATTGATCCGTCCAATGTGCTAGCGTGGAGAAATCCAGGCAGGGAACTGCATCGCAGAGGGATTTAGGGCATGAAGACTACTCCTTTTACATTTCAAATTGCATCTCAAAAACAGCCGCTTGACAAGAAATAATCTGATGTCAAGGCTGCCACATGTCTCAATTTTAGGATGGTATGGCAATGAGAATGCTGGTGATGAGGCCATCCTCACCGTACTGCTTGCTGATTTGAGTAGAAGTATTCCTGGAATAAAGTGTTCTGTTTTCTCGGCTAATCCAGAAAAGACAGCAGAAACCTATGGAGTTTCTTCGACTCAAAAAAACTAACCAAGAATTTATTTTCAATTCTGCAAACTATTCGAAAATCGGACTTATTAATCATTGGCGGGGGCACTTTAACCAAAAATGATCCAGTGTCGATGTTGCCGATCTGGTTTTGTATGGGGATTGCGATCATCTGCCGTACCCGATTTTTGTTGTATGCCCAGGGTGTTGAAAGGCTAGCCAATCCTATAGCTCGATGGATGACCCGATTCTTCGTCAATCAGGCTAGTTTGATTACCCTGCGAGAAGAATTCTCCCGGAGATCGTTAATTGAGGTTGGAGTGGGTCACTCTATTGGTCATCCTAAAATGATTGTGACTGGAGATCCAGGAATCAACCTCCAAAGCACCCCCGTCAATTTAAATTCAGCACTCGATCAGAATTTACCCCCTGAAGCCGTTGAGCAATTTTTGAGTAAACCGATCATTGGAATTTGCCCCAAGGCCAACACTTGTACCTCTAATCAATCCGTTCAAGCCCTTGAGTCTGAGTTTGCAAAGTTGGCTGATAATCTGATCAATCAGCTTCATGTCAGTATTCTATTTGTTCCTATGCAAAACAGCGGTTTTCACGATGATTATTCGAGTGCAAACCGGATCATCAGAGAAATGCAAAACTCTGAATCGGCAAAAATAATTAGAGGAGATTACAATCCCTCTGAACTTAAAGGAATTCTGGCACAACTCGATCTGGTGATGGCCATGAGATTACACGCATTAATTTTTGCTGCTTCTGCCTATGTACCTGTAATCGGGATTAGCTATGCGGAGAAAATCACCTATTTTCTAGAAACTATTGATCAAGCTGAATGGAATGTAGATCTAGAGACATTTTCTGCGGCGTTGCTGAGTCAGAAAGTCAATTGTCTCTGGCCACAACGTGATCTGATTCAACAGTCCCTCAAGCGCAATATAATTTGCTACAAGGCTCGGGCGGCAACAACGATCGGTTACATTGAGCAATTATTCCAACCTGATGTTACAGACTAATATTACAGACTGATATACAAAGTGAGGTGATCAGCCAGCACCCTAAGGACGATTTTTCCAGAGGGCCATCGGCAGAATACAAAGCAGGAGAAAAAATCCTAGACCCAATCCGAAAGCAAGGCGATCGCCCTGTTGAATCGCCTGTTCTCCGGCAATTCCCAACCAGATGTAAGCCAGGGAGCCGGGAATAATCCCAATAAAAGTACCCAGGGCATAGGATTTGCCATCAATTGATGTCAGGCCAAACAGAAAATTGGCCAGGTTAAATGGACAAATGGGAGCCAGACGAATCAGCAACACACACTTGAGGGGCCGTTTCGTGGTAATCCGTTGGAGCCGGAGTAGGGCGCGGTGCTGGCCAAACCGCTTTTCAAACCAGTCCCTCAACAGGTAACGAGCCAGATAAAAAGCGGCGATCGCCCCCAAGGTTGCACCAACCACAGTCCAGACTGTGCCCCAGACCCAGCCAAAAACTAGGCCCCCGGCAATGGTTAAAGGAGTTGCTGGAATGCCCACCAGGGTGAGTAAACTGTAGATAATGATAAATCCAGCAATCGTCCAAGCTCCCCAGACCTGGAGAGATGCCCCTAGGTTTTGAGGATTCAGTTGATCTCGCCAGGGACTATGATAAATGAGCCCCCCACAGCTCAGAAAGGCGATGCCTAATCCTAATCGAATTAAACCAGTCCGATGATCCCTGAAGCGAAACATACTATTGAGTCTTAATCACTAATTTGAGTAGTAACTTTCCCTAAGCTCCCTTGGGGAAATATTGATCAGCTCAGATGAAAATCCTTTGATGTAGCCATCTTGCCTGCTAGAAACCTGAGAAATGTCTGTCAATGCCTGCTCGGAACAGCCGAGATGGCTGTTCCACTCTATTTACCCTGCGATTCTGATCTGACATATAGCGACTTCTTGTGGTTTGCCTGAAGGGGATTGCCTGCAGGGGATTGCCGGGGTAAAGTACTTCAAGGAGTCAGAGATTTCCTGAACTAGCTTCTGAACCCCCAGGAAAACTGAGCCTCTCAAAAATTGGGCAATTAAACTAAGGGATAACCCGCTAAACTTGGTCTTTGGTAATCTTCTGATTTAAGGCTTGTTTAGCGATTTTTGTAACGTAAACTGTGACGATTACTGTTGCTAATAAACCAACCCCATAGAGAATCCATTCCGCCGTTGTTCTGCTTCGTCCTGTTGCCCCTAACGTTGCCAGTTCTCCAGCCAGGGATCCCAGGTAAACATACATTACGGTTCCTGGCATCATGCCAATCCAGGAGGCAAAAAAGTAGTCCCGCAGGGAGACATTGGTCACCCCAAAGGAATAGTTGAGTAGGTTGAAGGGGAAAATGGGGGACAGTCGGGTCAAACCCACAATTTTCCAGCCTTCCCGACCCACCGCTTGATCAATAGCCTGAAATTTTTCATTGCTTGAAATTTGCTGGGACACCCAACCCCGGGCCAGATAACGCCCGATCAAAAAAGCACAGACCGCTCCAATAACCGAACCAATCGAAACATAAATCGACCCAAAAGCCACCCCAAATATAGCCCCCGCTCCCAGAGTTAACAGTGACCCTGGCAGGAACAGGATCGTAGCCAGGATATAAATTAAAATAAAGGTCACTGGCCCCCATGGCCCTAGGTTGGCTATCCAATCCAAGGCATTTGTAATCAATTCTTGTACTCCGAGCAATTTGCCTCCAACAATTAATCCAACCGCTCCAACACCCAATGCTAGCAGTTTTAGAAACTTAGCCGTAGATCGGGATTGAACGGGGGATTTGGCCGGACTGTATTCTTGATCTTGATATTCTTGATCTTGATCGTTCATGGGTTTACCTCAAGGTGATATTGGAGTTAATGAATTAGTCTTTAGTTTGATACAGCGTTTCCAACGCTGCTGGAGTACGAGAGGTGACGGCGCACCGCGCCGCCACCTCTCAAATCTGTACCTCACATGATTAGAAATCGCTATATTAAGTAGGTGATTGTTCAATTGTTCAATGGATTTGGAAAGACGGTGCGCCCCCATCTTCCATGCTCCAGTAGCGCAAGCAACGCTGTATTTGAGTGGAGATTCGAGGGAATATTTGAAGAAATACTCAAGTGATAGTTGGGCTAAATACTTGGGCTAAATACTACAGCAAAGATCCCCCACAACTCGATCCTGAACCTGCTGTACAGCCATAGCAATAATTGGCAGTTTGAACATCTCGAATTACATCTAAGGTATTCAGTTCTAGCAATCTTTGAACGGTTAAATTTTCTCCTGTTGTAGTTCTGGCAGGTAAGTTTTCCATCTGGTTGAAGTCACAGTCATAGACATTTCCCAGATAATCAATTGAAAGCTCATTTCGACACATTAAGTACTCTACAGTTTCAGGGTTATAACTGTTTTCTAAGAACTTGATATAAGTATCGTAGAGCTTTAACCGTTCTAGCTGAAATCCGGTGCGACCAATGGGCAGGTTTGTAATGGTCAATAGCTGATTAAATTCAATGTCAAACTGCTGTCTGAGATAGGCTTTATAAGCTTGTTCTAACTGCTGCTGGGCTGGGGGCAGAGAAAAGTTCTGATCTACAGGAACAGGGGGATTATAAACCAGATCTAGAGCCAATTCAGGCACTCGACCATAGCCCAATTGATTCAGAAGCTTGATCGCTTGCACAGATTCTTGATACACTCCAAAACCCCGCATTTTATCGACATTGTCTTCCAGATAACAGGGCAGAGAAGCAACAATTCGCAGTTGATTCTGAGCGCAATATTCCGGTAAATCCTGGAACCCATCTACGAAATAAATAGTTAGATTTGACCGCACAATTACTGCCTTGCCAGCAGAACGGGCGGCTTCGACTAGAGGTCTAAATCCATAGTTCATCTCCGGTGCGCCCCCTGTCAGGTCTACCGTTTGAATTTGGGGAAATTTTTGAATTAGAGTAATCAGTTGCTGACAAATTTCAGCCGACAATTCCTCAGTCCGTTTTGGCCCCGCCTCTACATGGCAGTGGGTGCAGGCTAAATTGCAGCGTTTTCCCAGGTTGATTTGCAAGACTTGAATGGAAGACTTGGATAGGGATGAACCTAGCTGTTGTTGAAATGGGGTAGTTGCGGTCTGAACCATAGTCTAGTTTCCTAAAACAGAGAAGATATCGGATTTTGATCAGGCTGATGTCTATTAAACTAAAATCAACTGAATCTAGGCTGAGAGCAAGCTGAAGTCATCCTAATGTCTATGGAATCTACATCAGAATCGGGTTCTTGTCTGGAGTAGGACATATCCAACAGAACCCATTTGATCTGGTAATCACAAATAATTTGTGAGATGGGGTGAAGGGAACCCGGTTAATATCCTGAGAATCCTCCCAGAAATCTATCAAACCTGAGATTCTAATCGCTTTTCAGGATTTCTGACCGTTAGAATGGGTCAGGCCCTACCATTATATTCCCTCAAGCCTGAACCATTTGTTGCCTGGAAACCGAGATATGCCAACCCTCCATCCCAACACTAAACCCGTAATCTTTTGGGAAGCTTTAATTGTTCTGGTGACCCTCTACAACTTCCTGATCATTCCCTTTCGAGCTGCGTTTCAGGGTGCATCAGGTCAGATCTGGATCATATTGGATTGTTTAACTGATTTGCTTTTGATTAGTGATATTTTTCTGCGATTCTACATTGGATATACGGATCATGGAGAGCTAATTACTGATCCACAAAAAATCCGACAGTATTATTTTTATAGAGATTTTAAGCTCAATCTATTATCGAGTCTACCCCTTGATTTGATGGCCAGGCTACTATTTCCTACCGCATCGATTTCACTTCTGGGATTATTGAGAATTCCTCGATTATTGCGAGGAATTTATTGCATTAAAATTTTTCGAAAATGGGAGAACAAAGTTGACATTAATCCCGTAGCTATTCAAATGTTTGAGTTTGTCATTATCATTGCTTTGATTGATCACTGGGTGGCTTGTTTATGGTTTCTGATTGGTAGCATTACCTCTGGGTTTAGTGAGTCTTGGTTAACCACTGCTGACCTGGGTCAATATCCTCCCCGTACCAAATATTTGCGTTCTTTGTACTGGTCGATTACCACCTTAACCACCGTTGGCTATGGAGACATTACCCCTAAGAATGATATTGAGATTATTTTTACATTGATGGTGATGTTTTTAGGGGTTTCAATGTACGCTTTTATCATTGGTAATGTAGCCGCTTTGATTGCCAATTTGAATGCAACTAAGTCTCGTTTTCGTGAAAAACTTACCCAGATTCAGTCTTATATGGGCGAGCGCAAAATTCCCCATCCGCTGCAAAAGCAAGTCCGAAGATATTATCAATATATGTGGGAATATAGTCGAGATACTTCATTAGGGATAGAATTTTTGGATGAACTTCCCAACTCCTTAAAGGCCAAGGTCTATCTCTACCTCTATCAAGATCTCTTGCAACAAGTCCCCCTCTTTCAAGAAGTCAAATCTGGCTTTATTGAGGAATTAGTGATGAAGCTGGAGCCGATTATTTTGCCCCCAGGGGAATATGTGATTCGAGAGGGACAAATCGGCCATGAGATGTATTTTATTAACCATGGCGCACTTGAGGCTTTTTCTGAAGAGAATGACAAAAAAACAATCTACAGAACCATGTCTGCCGGGTCATTTTTTGGTGAGATTGCCCTGCTTTGTTCGATGCGCCGTACGGCATCTGTGAAAACCTTAACCTACTGTGAACTCTTCGTTCTAGAAAAACGAGATTTTCTCCAAGTACTCAATAACTATCCTCAGGTGCGTCAAAAACTGGAGGAAGTTGCTGACCAGCGCTATTCTTTTTCTAAAAAGCCCCAGGACTAAAATCAAATCCAGATTTTACTCAATCAGCCCAGGGACTCAATTGCCCAGGCAGATGCCTAAACTATGGGCTGTCTTAACTAGAATCTCATTCGGATCAACCGCCTGATAATGGGCGATCGCCTCAGCAATCGGTACACTGCCAATCTCTCGATTCCGCCAGACCACCATCTGATCGTAGTTTTCCTCAGCAATCAGATCAATCGCAGCCACCCCGAACGCAGAGCCAATCACCCGATCCGTTACCGTTGGTATGCCGCCCCGCTGGACATGACCCAACACGGTCACCCGGGTTTCTGCCCTACTACAGGCAGAGATCCGCTCTGCCAGATAATGGCCCACTCCTCCTAACCGAGTCTGACCTAGGGTATTTGTACTGCTAACGGATTCCCCCGTTTCGCTCTTGACTGCCTCAGCAACGACGACAATTGCATAGTTTTTACCCTGTTTCTGGCGTTCGACCAGGTGATGGCAGATCTTGGTCAAACTGTAGGGAATCTCTGGAATTAAAATCACGTCGGCTCCCCCCGCAATTCCAGCCCGCAGCGCAATATGTCCTGCATCTCGACCCATAACTTCAACAATCATCACCCGGCTATGACTCGCCGCCGTAAAATGCAAGCGATCAATGGCTTCTGTGGCAATGGTCGCCGCTGTATGAAACCCGATTGAAAGCTCCGTACTGCCCACATCATTGTCAATGGTTTTAGGAATTCCTACCAGATTGAGCTTCCCCTGCTGAGCTAGCTTTCGCAGAATTCCCAGACTGCCATCCCCACCAATCCCGATCAGGGCATCGAGTCCTAGAAGATGATACCCTTCGATAATTTCCTCCGAGCGATCGCGGGTTTCTCCGTTGGTCATCGGGAAAGCAAAGGGATCACCTTTATTGGTTGTTCCCAGAATCGTGCCCCCTGTGGTCAGAATAGAGCTGACCTGATCAATGGTGAGATTGATCGCCTCTGGGGGACGCTGCATCAGTCCAACCGTCGCCTGCCGAATTCCTAAAATTTCCCAACCGTAGGTTCCCACTGCTCGATAGACCGCAGCTCGAATTACAGCATTCAATCCGGCACAATCCCCACCACTGGTTAAAATCCCAACTCGCTTATGTGCTCCCATATCGTTACTGTATTAATTTGAATTAATTGGATACAGTCTTGACTCCTAATGGTTTCAAAGGTAGGTTCTATTCGCCCTGACCCGATTCAATTTTCGGCAACTTTAATTTCTATGGGAATCTTTTGCAAAGATTCGACATAAATTTCAGCCAAAATCAATTTGAACATGACTTTTTGTTACAGCCCCATGGTTCCCATCGCCAGCAACGCTGTTCCATAGGCAGCCTCAGTATGGTGTGGATTGATCAAGGGTACGGGCAGATAACGGGAGCGAATAGCGCTCCAGGTTAGGTTTTGAGCTCCACCCCCGGCAGTATAAATTTGGGTTAAAGGACTGGCCCCCAATGCCTGTAAAAGTTGATACCCTCGGGCTTCAATCCGGGCAATGCCCTCAAGCAAGCCCTGGAGAAAAGCTACAGCATCCTCGGGTCGCGGCTCCATTCGGGGCCTTAAATCTGGATCATTAATGGGAAAGCGATCGCCCGGCTTCACCAGGGATAGTAGTCAAGCGGGCTGGGCTGGTTCGGATCAATTTGGGCACTGAGGGTTTTCAACTCCCCATCGGTAAAGAACTGTCGCAGTACCGCCCCCCCTGTATTTGATGCGCCTCCAGCCAGCCACAGATTCCCCAGGCGGTGACTATAGATGCCATGGGGAGCGCTTTCCACCCGCTGCTGACTGAGCAATTTAATCACCAGGGTCGAACCCAGGGAGGTGACTGCTGCCCCCGGTTCTCGGGCTCCGCTGGCCAGAAACGCCGCGATGCTATCAGTGGTTCCGGCACAAACCTGACAATCCGGGGGGAACTGAAAGCGTTGAGCCATGGCTGGGGTGACTGAGCCAATCGCCGTTCCAGGGGCCAACACGCGAGGCAGCCGGGGGATAAAAGTCTGAGCCGTATTGGCAATCCCTTGGGTCAGCCAAGGGGGATAGAATAAATTCTCCACGTCATAGCCCAGTTTTAGAGCATTATGATAGTCACTGATTCCCAGTTGACCATGGCATAAAAACCCCAGCCAATCGGCCTGATGTAAAAAATAAACCGGAGGGAGCCCAGCTGAGGTGAGTAACTCCATAGAGGAAAGCGATACTTCTACAGCCCCCTGCCCCTGCCACCACAATAGCTTTGCCAGACTAGACATGGCACTCAGAACGGGATGATTTGCTGGAGCCATGGCTTGAATCTGACCTAGAACCGCTGCCCCTCTGGCATCGTTGTAAAGTAGGGAAGCTCCCAGGGGCTCTCCCTGGGAGTTGCAGAGTAAAACAGTACCGGAAGTGCCATTCAGGGCGATCGCGCGAAGTTGCTGTCTTAACCCCAAAGGGATCTCAGCCAGCAACTCCAATAAAACTGTTTTCCATTGGCTAGGCTCGGCTACTGAGGGCGAAGTCAAGGATTTTTGAATTTCTGCCTGGACTTGCTGGGCTTGATCCAGGACAATGGCCCGAGCCCCAGATGTGCCAAAATCAATCCCCAGATATAAATTCATGGGTATGGCTGATAAATTCCTATCATAATTCCTCGCAATCATTCCCTATACAGCTTTTCCCAGGCTGCTGGGGTATGAACTCAAAACCATACCCCACGGGATTGAAAATACTGTAACAATCTCTTACAACAATCCCCGATAGTGAACAAACACTAGAATCACCGCCCAGGATCCCAGCGTCACTTTAACCGCCACCAAAATATTTAAGATTGGAACGATGCCACCACTGAATAGGGCTCCCAATTCCCCATAGGGCAGCTCAATCCCAACCAGAGTAATTGCTGAGAGGACAATAAACACCAGAACTGAAACCTTTTCCCAGGTCGCAGCGTGCCAGCGCTTGTAAATTGACTGCATCCATTCTGGGGAGGAAGTAATCGCAATCAGACCAATAGCTGTCCCCCCCGCTACCCCCGCCGCAAACCCACCTCCCGGACTGAGGTGCCCTCGAATCGCCAGTTCAATCCCAACTAACGCCGCAATTGTAGCCCCCAAACGAGCTAGTACGATGGAGGGCTGATCGGTAAATTGATAAATGGCACAGGAGGGTTTTTCATCGGCCAGCAAAAAATAGACCCCTAAAATGGCAATGGTGAACACCACCACTTCAAAAATCGTGTCGTAGAGCCGATTCCTGAAAATAATCCCGGACACCGCATTAGCCACCCCACTGTCCTGAACCACTAGGGCGGTAATCGAGGTCTGTAATGACTCTAGACTGGGGTTGGGTACAATCAACATTTTGATAAATAGGGCAATCCCGGCCAAGACATAAATCCATCTCATTAGAGTTCCTCCTCCAAATTGGCAAGGGGAAGATCAACGGGATCGATGTCGGGAGCCTTGACATAGGCTAGAGTGGCCCCTGAGGCTGATAGCTCTGTCTGGAGGATCTCATAGAGCCGCTGAATCCGGGTCAAAAGTTGATATACCGGGAATGAAGCCTCGCTATCTGGGGTTGAGTTGAGATGGTTTGGGGTCTCCAACCGGGTACAAGTCGTGTGCACTTCTTTCTCCATCAACGCTCGGTGGAGAGCTTGAGGGTTTGTATAGATCACTAGTTCTAGCTGCATGTGGCGCTTGTTAAAAATTGTTCGCAGTTCCTTCATTAAGGAAATAAAGTCCAGATCCCCATTTTCTGGGGGTTCTGCTCCATCCTTGGCTTGAAGCTGAAGCATCCCCAGGCGCATCACCATTGAGGAACGGACGGCGATCGCATAGAGCGTAATCGCCAGCATTGTCCCGACCAACGCCTCCGTCAAGGCCACATCTGCCGCCCCTAAAACCGAGTAAACCATGGCGGCGATCGCCCCCAGAATTCCCCGAATCACCAGAGCATGATAGGGATTGGTTTGAAAAACCACCATGCCCGCCACCAATGGCAGCAGCACCACAATTACATAGATATAGACATCATTCGGCAGGTTCATTCCTCGTCTCCCGGCTACTAGAACAATAGGCCAATACATACCCCAGCATCGTGTTCCAGATGGCTAAGGAGAGAATAGCCAGGATCAATAAGGGCCATTCACTGGGAATTTTCAGCAGCAGTCCTACAATAATTGCAATCGACCCCAGGGTATCTGAAATGGATAGGCTATGAAGTTTGAATAAGACCGAGCGCTGACCTACCAAGTGAGAGGTTCCCCAAAACCAGAACATCAGACCAATACTAATACAGAGATAACTCAAGATTTCGATCATAGGGCATCATTTAGTCGCTTGATGATGTGAGCCAGTAACATCAACCCGGCATTTCCCACACTTAAAATAATCACCCCGACCACGCCAATCATCTGATCATCCCGCAACACTGAGATAAACAAAATCATGATCGCCGCCTTAGTAGCAACACTAGAAAAGGCCAGCATTGTTTGCCAGATGTCCTCATCTTGCCAGGCTTCGTACAAAGGGATCAACAAGGCCAGAATCATGACAATCAAAATTATAGTCATCGTCGATTCCTCCGGCGTACCCAATGGACTTGATACCAACCATCCTGGGTATATTTCACAACAATTGACTTAGGAGTAAAAGTAATCAAGAATACATCTAGAAAGATCAGCCCCGGGGTGCGCTGGGGCTTGACCCGTTCTAAAACAATATCTTCATAATTGTGGGGCCGCAGAATCATCTCAAAAGCTTCCTTGTAAGCCTGGGGAATCGCCACCAAAATCTCCCCTAAAACCCGGCACCAATCACTGATTGACCCAGGAGCTATCCGGCGATGGGGCAGTAGGAACGCAATCCCCGTCCCAATCGCAATATTAATCGGACTCAGATTAGCGGTGAGCAGAAGCCAGATCACTAACCGCAGGATCACCTCAAGGAAACCAATCATATTTCCACAATCCAGAATAGGAGAATTAAAATCAAGCTCATGACTCCGACTAGGTGTTCAAATTTCTCAAATATCCGGGGGAGCTGGAGCTCTGACGGTTGAACCGTCCTGGAGAAAATCATCTGAGCTAGCCAGCCCATCCCGATTATAACGAGGGCTTTGATCACGTTCTCAATAGTGAATACCTTGTCATATAAATCCGCATGGTAATACAAGCCACTTGCCGCCAGGATCGCAGTCAGCAAAAGGATCACAGCTAATCCGTTAATCGGTTTTCCCTCTCCTGACTGACTATGGGGCAAGAATATGAATTTGGCGTATACCATTGCAGTTCCGACTGCGGCGATATTCATCACAATCACTTGCCAGGGTAATAGGCTTTTTAAAGTCAATACTTTTGCCCCAAAACCGATCAATAGGGGAAAACCTGAAATCGAGAGGCTCCCGATTGCTAGGGCGATCCAGATTGGGGTCTTCATCGGTTGTAGTTTGAGCTGACTCAAGCTGCGACTGGGTAAGGCTCCAGCAGTCAGAAATAGAGCAGCTTTTGCCACTCCATGGGCCAGGGCATAAACCCCACCAACGGCAGGGGCCGCAAGAATCCAACCCAACTGAGAAATGGTGCTCCAGGCCAAGATTCGCTTGGTATCCTGTTCAAACAGGGCCCAAACTACCCCCAAGAGCGCTGCCCCTACCCCAAACCCCCGGACAATCGGATCAACCTGTTCCACCATTAGGGCACATCGAACCAGGGGATAGATCCCGGCCTTGACCATGGCTCCAGACAAAAAAGCAGAGACGGGGGTTTCGGATTCCGCATGGGTCAACGGCAACCACAACCCTGAGACAAACACCCCTCCCTTGACCAAAAGCCCCAGAAAAACCAGGGCGATCGCCTCCGGAGGTGCTTCATCTAACCCCGCAAAACTGAAGGAGTGACTGGCCTGATAAACCAACACCGCCCCCACCAGATAGAACAGCATGGCAATATTGCTGATAAACAAATAGCGCAAAGCCACCCAGATTGATCGATCGGTTCGGGGATAGGCCATTAATAAAAAGCCAGCGATTCCGCTCACTTCTAAGGCCACATATAAACTGATAAAGTCAGCACAGATAAATGCGGCATTCAAACTGCCATGGGCAATCACAACCTGAAAATAAAAAAAGGCTGTTTTATGGCTCTGCCAACAGTAAAGAATCACAGCTGCCGTAACCAGGGCATTCGTCAGAATGAAGTAACCACTTAATGAATCAATCACTAAGGTCACCCCAAAATTATCTAATAGGTTCAGGGTAAGGGAAGTTTGATCCGTCAGGATTTGCAGGCTATACCCGGCAGAAATAATCACTACCAATAGAGCCAGATATCGATCAAGCTTGGGGATCAGATAAATCATGAACCCGACAACAAAGGTCAGGGTAAGCCAGGCAATTGTCAAAGTGCTCATAGGGTATTATTTTTCTCGATCTCGGTACTTTCTAAGGTCGGATTATCTCGAGCCAACTTCATTACTCCAACCAGCATGAGAGCCTGAATCGAAAACCCAATCACAATGGCAGTCAAAATGACGGCTTGAGGAACGGGATCTGCATAGGTGCCGTTCGGAATAGTCTGACTGGTTTGGGAAACGATAGGGGTAACTAAACCTGCTCTTGAAGCAATCAGTATATAGTAGGCGATCACCCCCGTACTCATCACATCCATGGAGACAATTTTCATCACCAAATTCTTCTTAAAAATGATGCCAAAAAATCCGCACAATACTGTTGCGAACACACAAGCTTCTAACACAGGATTTCTTAATGGAGTAAGGTTTGATTAAAGTATTCTTTGCGAAAAACAAATTATTCCAGGCAATAATAGTTGCTTTAACACATCAAAAACAGATCAACAGATCAATTGAGAAGTTGATCCCATGAACAGTTCAGAGATTTTTTTGTTCAAAGAGTTCAATGGATCTCAAAAAATAGATGTCACACAAATTACCGAAGGGATTCATCAAAGTCCTACTCACCGATTCATAAAAGTCTTCCATCAAAAATAATAGTGGATCCTAGACCTGCAAAGCAAGATAAAAACTAGACCGTTTGACTCCAGAACCCTATTGTTACGGTTTGTTGTGACGGTTTGTATCAAAAGTAATTTCTCCAGGATGGGTTTCTCCAGGATGTTTTTTTTTGGATATAAATTTTTAAGGATACGGGTTTACGGGGTTAATAGAAAAAAAGCCATCTCGTTCCTGGCGGGCAAAAAGCCTGTGCTATAGGGTTTTGATTAGATAGCCGTTCCTCAACGAATGGGGAAGCAGGAGTGTCTGACGGAGATTGCGGCTAGATCCTGTGTTTGATAGTCTTAGCCATTATCCTTAAGGTCATTTGTCATGGCTTCTAGGGGATTTTTAAGGATATTGTTAGAGGCTTTTCGTTAAGTTTTGAGAAAAAACCAGAAGTTTTTTTGGCATCTCTGGACTTTTGACCCATTCGACCGCTATAAATGAGGAGATAAAGGCGGAATTCAGGCGGATTAAACACCAAAAGCCGCCGAAAAACGTTGAAAAACGCTGAAACTATATTTCACAGACTTTACAGAGGATTTTCATGGATACACTAGCTTATACTCATCTAGTCTCGGCCTACGAAGCATCTGAGAAGCCCCATGATGGTAGTCTTGTGTTGTTGCGGGGACTCAATTGGAGCGCCCTGGCCAGCAAGAGCTGGTTACCTATTCTGTCCATTGCTGTTGGTGCTGCGGTATTGAGTGGTGGTAATGCTCAAGCTGCATTGTCCCATGGTGATTCTGGTGCTGACGTTAAGGCAGTTCAGCACAAGCTTGCCTATTATGGTTATTTCCATGCTAGAGCAACAGGCTACTACGGCAAAATCACAACCCACGCCGTTAAAGCATTCCAGCATGACTATGGTCTCCATGCAGATGGTATTGTTGGCCCTAGAACCGCCGCAGCGATGGGATTGAGCTACTACAAACCCGTTTCCCATCACAAGCCTCACTATAGTTACAAAAAGGCCAGCCATAGCAAGTGTCACTGTGGCGGTAGCTATCTCTCTAAGGGCGATCGCGGCTATTCAGTGGCAAAGCTCCAGAATCGTCTGGCAGACTATGGTTATTTCTATGCCAATAGCACGGGCTACTACGGCAGCATCACGAAGAATGCAGTCAAGAATTTCCAGGATGACTATGGTCTGTCTGTGGATGGAATTGCTGGCCCTAGCACCCTCCGGGCCATGGGTCTATAGTCTGGTTCACTCTGGATCATCTAGAGATTGTCTAACTTTCATCGCATTTAAGCCCCTGACAGGGGGCTTTTTATTGGGCGTTAGGAATCTGGATCAAATCATAATTATTGCAGGTCAGATACAAATCCTTGTGGTGCAGGCATCTTGCCTGCTGAGAAACAGCGAGATGGCTATCCCATCCTGTTCAACTTAACCTTCATAATCCAAAAGGTTTATAAATAATCCAAAAGGTTCACAGGTTGGGTTTCCTGTCGTTAACTCACCTATGAACGTTATCTACAGCGTTCTCACACTGCTGGAATACGAGAGGTGATGGCGCACCATACCATCACCTGCCAACTTCATATCTCACGGGATTGAAAATCGCCATAATAGTGACAATTCGTGACTTGTTGATACCTGACTAGTTAATATTCAAGACCCAGGTACCCACATAGCGAGTAATGGGCACATCTCCAGGGGTACGAATATTGGCATTAAATTGATACATTCCCCCAAAGGTTGGATTCTTGACATCCGACATGACAATCTCAATTTTGGTTCCTGCGGGAATGGGCTCGGCTGGGTAGATTTCAATAAAATGATTCTCAGGATCCCAAATAACTTCTTCTAGAGCGATCGGTTCATCCTTGATCCGCACCTCAATTTTTTCGGGATTGAACTTGCCCTTGTAATAATCAGGATAGGAAATTGAGATTAGCTCTACGGCCAGGTTTAACTTGTCTGCCGGAATTCTCAATTTGTAGCGGTCTTTGTCTCCAGCTCGGCCACTTTGCAGATAAAAATTCAGCAACCTGGACTTATCTGGCCCCCCGAAGAGGGTAACCCCGGGTGTTCCCTGGGCAAATACGACAAGGGGCAAACTCGTCAGGGTACAACTGATCAAAGCCAAACTTACTGCTAAACGTCGCATAAACACTCCTGTAATAACCTGTAGTGAATTGAAATCCTATGAAGAAACGCCGAACTAGATAAAGACAAACTAAAGATACCTGAGGCTTTAGATAATCCAGATTAGGATGCAGATTAGATCGTATTGTGCCACAACTAGAGGAAAGCTGTCGAGCCCACATTGGTGGTCATGGGACAGGATTTCCGGGTTGTCACAATTTAGTCCGGGAAGTTGGTCAGGAAAGTTGGTCAGGGAGGGTAGCGCCAATCAGCCTTTCAGGGCTTGGTAAAAGATTTTGACTAGTTCAGTCAGAGCATCTTTTAGGGTTCAGACGTTAGATTCTGGCAGGAGTTCCAGCGACTGTGCCTCCTCATCCCACCGAACTTCTGCCCTCAGTTATAAGGAGAACTGAATACATGAAAATCGCGATCGCGAAGGAAACTCAAGTTGATGAACGGCGCGTTGCTCTGATTCCAGAGGTGGCTGCTCGATTGCAACAACAGGGTGCAGAAATTTGGGTTGAGGCCGGAGCAGGGGAACGTAGTTTTTTCTCAGATTCGACCTACGAAGCGATTGGAGCCCAGGTGATTGGGGATTTGCATTCACTCTGGCGAGAAGCTGACATCGTTGTGAAAGTCGGGGTTCTCCAGGACTTTGAAGTCGATCAACTGCACGAAGGCAGTGTTGTGATTGGGTTTCTTGACCCCCTGGGGAATCCAGAGCTGATCCAGAAGCTAGCGGATCGCAAAGTGACAGCCCTGAGCATGGAAATGATCCCTCGGATTAGTCGGGCCCAGAGTATGGATGCCCTGTCTTCTCAGGCGAATATTGCTGGGTACAAATCCGTACTGATTGCGGCGGCTACCCTACCCAAATATTTCCCTATGTTAACCACTGCCGCTGGCACGATTCGTCCAGCCAAGGTTCTAGTGATGGGGGCAGGAGTTGCTGGATTACAGGCGATCGCACCGCCAGACGGTTGGGGCAGTCGTCGAAGGTTACGATATCCGCCCGGAAGTCCGAGAGCAGGTGCAGAGCCTCGGGGCCAAGTTCTTAGATGTCACCCTGGAGGAAGATACGGTGGCGGAGGGGGGCTACGCTAAAGAAATCTCTGAAACAGCCCAGGAACATGCCCGCCGGATTCTCACCGAGCATGTTGCCGCCTCTGATATTGTGATTACGACAGCCCAGGTGCCGGGTCGTAAAGCGCCTTTGCTAATGACGGAGGCTATGGTCAAGGCCATGAAACCCGGATCGGTAATTGTTGATCTGGCAGCGTCCCAGGGGGGGAATTGTGAAGTCACAGAGGCGGGGAAAGACGTTCAAAAGCACGGTGTTACCATTGTTGGGCCGATTAACTTGCCCTCTTCCATGCCCGTCCATGCCAGCGAAGTTTATTCCAAGAATGTGCTGGCCTTGCTGAAGCTAATGATCACCCAGGATGGAGAACTCAACCTGGATTTCGAGGATGAGGTGATCAGCGGAGCCTGTGTGACCCATCAAGGGGAAATCCGCTCTCAACGGGTAAAGGACGCTTTAGCGAGCTATGAGGCTTCTATTGCAAACAGTTGAATCTGGAAGTTGGCAGCTTGACCGGGGAATCTGCAGTCAGAGATTGAGCGGATGAAACCTGTATTCTGAACACTTTCCTGATTTCACTACCTTACAGGTAACTATTCCTATTAAGCATCCTGCTTGATTCATCCATACCTGATTCCACTAGTCAATTCATTCACCGTCACTAATGACTAATAATCCATTGCCATGAGTACAGAAGTTTTAATCTCTGCTTTGTTTGTGTTTGTGCTGGCAACCTTTGCCGGATTTGAAGTGATCACGAAAGTTCCCCCTACGTTGCATACTCCCCTGATGTCTGGGGCTAATGCAATTTCGGGTATTAGTGTTCTGGGGGCGATTCTCATTGCGGGGAATCGAGGTGGAAATGTCACGGTGATCTTGGGTGTACTGGCTGTAATTCTCGCCATGATCAACGTGGTCGGCGGGTTTCTGGTGACCGACCGGATGCTACAAATGTTTAAAAAGAAGGAGGTGAAAGCATGAGCGAGTTTCTACCAACCGGGATTCAACTCAGCTATTTGGTGGCCGTGGCCCTATTTTTCTTTGGGTTAAAGAAGCTGGGTTCCCCAGCGACGGCCCGCCGGGGAAACATTTGGGCAGCGGTGGGGATGTTGATTGCGATTGTTGCTACCTTGCTGGATCAGCATGTTCTCAGCTATGGGATGATTTTTGTCGGCCTGGTGATTGGTTCGATTATTGGGGCGATCATGGCCTACAAAGTTGAGATGACAGCCATGCCCCAAATGGTGGGCTTGCTCAATGGCTTGGGAGGTGCAGCCTCTGCCATGGTTGCTGTGGGGGAATTCTGGCGATTCCTGGCAACGGCGGAGGCTCCACCCTTACCCACAACAATTACAGCGGTGCTAGGGGTTTTGATTGGGGGGATTACATTCATGGGTTCCATGATCGCCTTTGCCAAGTTGCAGGGGATGATGAGTGGTGCTCCGATTATGTTTCCCTTGCAACAGTGGGTGAATGCTCTGCTGTTTGGGGGATTTTTGGTGGGAAGTATTTATCTCTGCTTGCATCCCTTCAACTTATCGGTGTTTCTGGCTTTAGTGGCCGTTTCTCTGATTTTAGGGGTACTATTTGTGATTCCCATCGGGGGGGGCGATATGCCCGTGGTGATTTCCCTGTTAAACTCCTTCTCTGGGCTGGCGGCCAGCGCAGCAGGATTTGTGGTGATGAACAATCTGTTGATTATTGCCGGGGCCTTGGTGGGAGCGTCCGGTATCATCCTGACCATCATCATGTGTAAAGCAATGAACCGTTCCCTGACCAATGTGCTGTTTGCTGGATTTGGAACTGGTAGTAGTGCAGTGGCTGGTGGTTCTGGAGGAACGGGGGACAGAACCGTTCGTAGCATTGATCCAGAAGAGGGGGCAATGATGTTGGGCTATGCTCGTTCTGTGGTGATTGTCCCGGGTTATGGTATGGCCGTGGCCCAGGCTCAACACTCCGTTAAGGAACTGGTGGATCAGCTCGAAAATCAAGGAGTCGAGGTGCGCTATGCGATTCACCCGGTAGCAGGGCGGATGCCGGGACACATGAATGTGTTGCTGGCGGAGGCGAACGTACCCTATCCGCAACTGTATGACATGGACGACATTAATCCTCAGTTCGAGCAAACTGATGTGGCCCTGGTGATTGGTGCGAATGATGTGGTTAACCCAGCAGCCCGAGAAGATAAAAAAAGTCCAATTTACGGGATGCCCATCCTGGAAGTGGATCGAGCCAAGAATACCATTGTGATCAAGCGCAGTCTCAGCACTGGTTTTGCGGGAGTAGATAATGATCTTTTCTACAAAGACAAAACCATGATGATGTTTGGCAGCGCCAAGGACATGGTATCAAAGCTGGTGGCGGAAGTGAAGCAACTATAAGGTTGTTAAGGGTTTCGGAAGTTGATCCTAAAACTCTCAGCATTCCAGACGATTTCAGCCATTCCCCAAAACAGGGCAGCGGGGGTTTCTTGAATCTGGGGGAGCAGGTGGGGGGAATAACTGTTCAAGTATCGGCATAGCGCCTGAGCATCGCCGCCGGTTAGGGCAATTTGACTCCCGGGAAATTGTTCTAGCCAGACGGTAATAAAATCCCCAATTCCAGCCAGAGTAGTATAAAGAATGCCACTTTGAATGGCGGCAGAGGTGGTCAATGCCCAGCGGGAAGGCAGTTGATCTGGCAGGGTGACGGCGGGTAAATCCCCCGTATTGTCATGCAAGCTCGAAAATTGTAAGCTTAGTCCTGGCAAAATGGCCCCTCCTGCCAGGGTGCGATCGCCATTAAATCCCGTGAAGGTCAAAGCTGTTCCAGCATCAATCACTAGGACAGGCCAACCCAGGATTGCCCCTGCCCCTAGTCCCGCCAAAGCTCGATCAATTCCCAGAGTAGGATAGAGATTTTTTAAAGGAATCTGGTCGAGGGTAATGATCTGAAGATGGGGATAGTACTGCCAGCGTTGGGTTTGTTCGGCAACTACCGAAGCCAGGATAATGGGAGCCATTTGCAGGGGAGCGGATAAGTTCTGAATATCATCCTGACTCAAGTAATCACTGTGCCAGATGGCCGACAGGTCTTTTCCCGAGAATCTTGCCCAATGCAGACGAGAATTTCCGATCATCAGACCGAACCACAGATCAGGGCTAAACGGGGAATGGTTCATTAATCCTGAAATTGAAACAGGTGGGCAGTTTATGAGGATTACAGCGTCAATCAAGTGGAACAGCCATCCCGGCTGTTTTCGTCAGTTAGGGAAAGTCAGTTAGGTGGAACGAGCCGTCCCGGCTGTTTTCCAGCAGGCAAGATGCCTGCACCATAAACTTGACAAACTTTTATGAATTATTGAGGATCATCCCGATGGACTTTTCTGATTAAGTCTTTCTAATTAAGTTTTCCTGATGAAGTCGTTTTCAAACTAGCAACTTTCAAGTTAGCTTTTAAAATTAACAATATATTACAATCACAACAATTCTTCAGCGAGTTTGTCAGCCTTGAAATCTCCCATTTCAATCCGAACGTTGCTCACCCTCCCATTTATTTTACAGATGGTGGGGATTGTCGGATTAACTGGTTATCTCTCCTGGCAAAATGGGCAGAAAGCAGTTCGGAGTCTGGTGATTGAGCTTCAAGATGAAGTCAGCGATCGCATTGAACAAAAGCTCGCTTCATTCCTCAGCACTCCTGAATTGATCACTGAGCTCAATCAAAAAGCTGTCAGTAGTGGGGAATTAGACTTAAAAAATATCACTGCTTTACAGCAGCGCGGTTGGCAACAGATCTCTACTTTTACGACGATTAGCCTGGTACAATTTGGCACTGAAATAGGAAACTTCGTTGCCGTTGAACGGCGGTCAGAAAATACATTTGCTACAGCTATCAAAGATAATACAACGGCGGGAAAAATTCAAACCTACGGCTTAGATCAACAGACTGGTCAACTGAATCAGCCATTAAGTTTGACAGCAGAAAAATACGATCCGCGAACCCGATCCTGGTATCAAACCGTTGCTTCGAGCCAAAAACCCCAATGGATCAAAATTTATGCCTGGGTTGAGCAAGATGTTTTGAGCCTGACTTTTGTCCGACCTCTGTTTAGTCAGGTTAGGCAGGGAACCTCAACTCAGACTGAGTTTGTTGGCGTAACGGGAGCAGATTTGAGCTTTGAAGAATTGGATCAATTCTTAGAGCGGCAACGGCTGGGTCAAAATGGAAAAATGTTCATTATTGAGCGGTCAGGTGAATTAGTTGCATCTTCAACGGCGGAGTCAATTTTTGAGATTATTGATGGGCAATTGGTCAGGACTCAAGCCATTAAAAGCCAGAATTCACTCATTCAATCCGCCACAAAAACGCTGCTAGAAAAGTTTAGCAGTTTAGCTAAAATTCAACAGCTTAATCGCTTTGACTTTGAAGTTGATGGGCAACACAATTTTCTGCAGGTGGCTCCACTCCAGGATGAATATGGTCTGGATTGGTTGATTATTTCAGTAGTTCCTAAAGCTGACTTTACCCAACAAATCAATCAACACAATCGCGTGACTATCCTGTTGTGCCTGGGTGCATTAGGGCTTTCAGTTATTCTGGGTATTCTGACCAGTCGTCGTCTGACTCGACCGATTATTCAACTCAGTCAAGCGGTAAAAACCTGGTCTTTGGGAACTGAAAATCCTGCTGTTAGAGGCAGCCAAATTCAAGAACTCAATATTCTGTCGAATACCTTGAATCAGATGAGCCAGAGCCTACAACAATCTTATCAACAACTCGAAGATTATTCTCGTAATCTTGAACAAAAAGTCATTAATCGCACTGAAGCTTTGGCTGAAAAAGTTCAAATTGCGGAAGCAGCAGAAGAGGCTCTGAGGGAATCGGAAGCAAAGTTTTCCACTATTTTTTTGGGAACACCTCATCCGATTATTATTACTCGTATTCGAGATAGAAAATATATCGATGTCAATGATAGCTTTTGCCGAATTACAGGCTACTCCCGGGAGGAAGTGATTGATCGGAGTTCATTAGAACTTAACCTCTGGGTAACACCCGAGGATTATGATGACTTTTATCAAACTCTAGACTTAGACCAAAAAATTCGCAATTACGAAGTCAACTTTCGGACGAAGACTGGGGAGATTAGAACCGCTTTAGTTTCTACCGATTTAATTATAATTAACCAGGAACCTTGCCTGTTGTCGAGTAGCAATGATATCACTGAAAAAAAGCGAACAGAAGTTGCTTTGCGAGTGTCTGAAGCAAAGTTTTCCCAGGCATTTAAAGCCAGCCCGGATATGATTATTATCGCCAGTTTTACAGATAGAGCCATTCTGGAAGTTAATGATAGCTTGATGAAAATTTTAGGGTACTCAAAGGAAGAAGTGGTCGGGCATACAGCCCTGGAACTAGATCTTTTAATAGATTCAGAATATTTGACCCCTACCTCTTCTGGATCTTCCCAATGGAATCAATTCCGCAATCGAGAAACTGGTTTACGAAAAAAAACGGGGGAGGTTATTCCAGTCTTGCTCTCAGCAGAAATTATTCAAGTTGAGGCCATTCAACAATGCCTGTTTGTCGCCACTGACATCAGTCATTTAAAACAGGTTGAGGAGACTTTGCGAAGGCAAAATATTGAATTAGATAAGGCCAGAAAAACCGCTGACGTTGCTAATCAAGCCAAGAGTATTTTTCTGGCTAATATGAGTCACGAACTGCGAACTCCTCTGAATGCAATTCTGGGGTTCAGTCAACTCCTGGTTAATGATCCCAGCTTAACGGCGATCGCCCGAAACGATTTGGAAATTATCAATCGTAGTGGAGCTCATTTATTAGATTTGATTAACGATATTCTGGATCTTTCTAAGATTGAAGCAGGCAAGATCGTCCTGGATCAAGTCACTTTTGATCTCCATCTTCTCCTCAATACCCTGGAGGCCATGTTGAGATTGCGGACGGCTTCTAAGGATTTACTGCTCAAATTTCAATGGTCTCCAAACGTCCCCCAATACATCACAACCGACGAAAAAAAACTCCGACAAGTTCTAATTAATTTACTGGGAAATGCAATCAAATTTACCCAGAGTGGTCAGGTATTGCTGGCGGTTACTCTGGGGGCATATCAGACCTCTGATCGACAATCCCCAATGCCAAAAATGTCAAAATCCAACCTGACGACTCTGATTTTTGAGGTATCTGATACGGGGCCAGGAATTGCCCCGGAGGAAATCGCCACTATTTTTGATGCCTTTGTCCAAACTGACTCAGGACGTAAAGCTCGTCAGGGAACCGGTCTAGGGTTGACCATCAGTCGGCAATTTGTCCAGATGATGGGGGGGGGATCTGACCATCACCAGTCGAATTGGCGAGGGCAGTTGCTTTAGATTCAGCATCCAGATAGAAACAGCCAATCGGGCCGATATCGCCGATCCAGATCCCATGCAACAGATTGTTGCCTTGGCCCCGGATCAACCCCAATACCGAATCCTGGTGGTGGATGAAGTTTCAGAAAATCGGTTGCTGATTGTTCGGCTCCTAAAACCCCTGGGGTTTGAGGTGTTTGAAGCCGAGGACGGTTTGGCCGCTATGATGGAGTGCGATCGCACTCCCCCAATCTGATTCTGATGGACTTGCAGATGCCTCGAATGAACGGCTATGAGGCAACCCGCCAGATTAAAGCTCAAGCTCGAAATCAAACTCAGAACGCTCCCATTATTATTGCCCTTACCGCCAGTGCCCTGCGAGAGGAGGCCCAAAAAATGTTGATGGCTGGCTGTGATGATGTGATCTATAAACCCTTCCAGGCAGAAGAGCTATTCAGCAAAATGGCGACCCATCTAGGGGTGAGCTATCTCTACACAGCCTCCGCCCCCGCCCCATCCCTTCAACCTCAAGCCCTGACAGCGGCGGATCTGAAAATCATGCCGGAATCCTGGCTGCAACAACTCCATCAAGCTACGGTGAGTGGAGATGATGTGTGGGCGAGGGAACTGATCCAGGAAGTTCCCCAGGCTGATTCTGCCCTGGTGGATGCGTTGAGCGCCTTGATAGAACAACTCCGATTGGATCTGATCAGTGACCTAATTGAACCGTTACTGCATGGATCAGATTGAGTCCCGATCAGGGACTCAGTAGAATTGATCAGTAGAATTGAAGAGATTGATGGTTTAAAAAAGTTTTGGGAAATCACAGTTTGAGTCTATGGCTGGACATAGTAAGTGGGCAAATATCAAACGTCAAAAAGCGCGGGTTGATGCCGTTAAAGGCAAGGTTTTTACAAAAATTGCTCGAGAAATTATCGTGGCAGCCCGCACAGGGGTAGCCGACCCCGAGGCCAACTTTCAACTGCGAACCGCCGTTGATAAGGCCAAGGCCGCCGGCATTCCCAACGAAAATATCGAACGGGCGATCGCCAAAGGGGCAGGCACCCTCGAATCCGGCAATGACCTAGAAGCGGTTCGCTATGAGGGTTATGGCCGAGGGGGAGTCGCCATTTTGATTGAGGGCTTGACGGATAATCGCAATCGCACAGCAGCAGATCTGCGGGTTTCCTTTAGCAAAAATGGCGGAAATCTGGGGGAAACGGGCTGTGTTAGCTGGATGTTTGATCAAAAGGGTGTCGCGACTTTGGCGGGGCCAATTAATGAGGAAAAACTTCTGGAAGCTTTAGTAGAAGGGGAAGCCGACTTCTATGAAATGACCCCGGTTGATGACACCGAGGGGGCAGAGGTTTTTACTGAAATGGGTGATTTGGAGCGCCTGGCCCAATTCCTGAAACAGCAAGAATTTAATCTGGTGCAAGCAGAAATTCGCTGGATTCCTAACAACACCATTGCGGTTGAGGATCTTGATCAGGGGCGATCGCTAATGAAGTTGATGGATGCCCTCGATGACCTAGATGATGTCCAAAGCGTCACGGCCAACTTTGAGATGAGTGATGCCTGTTATGAAGCGCTCTACTCCACCGCAGATTAGCCCCAGGTTAGCGAATAAAGCGATTGACCTGCATTGACAATGCCAATAGCTTGATCGAGAACAAACCTCAACAAAAAACCCCACCATAGGGGTGAGGCATACCTAACCAAGGGTTACTTGCTAAGTCTAGTGTGACTGCTTCATGAAACTTAAACTATCGATGACTTGAGGTTACAAACAGAATTTACCAACTCTTTACCAACTCTTTACAAAGGCATCACAGAAGCAACTTGAGCAAACTTGAACAGTATTTATGAGAGGGAGTGCAGCCGCATTATGGGTAATAAATTGTTACTGTAACCATCGTCCTTGAGGAAACGCTAGAATAAGCACTTAGTTGCTTCAAACCCCCATTCTGCTGAAAAAATTGTCAAACTTTGTAGGTTTTCAGCCAAATCCAGATTCTTACAAACCCAACCATGACACCAAGTGAAATATACTACTGCTATCGTGTGCTGGAGTTAAAGCCTGGTGCTTCTCTGGATGTTGTTGATCAAGCCTACCGAGATTTAGCCTTTGTCTGGCATCCTGATCGAATCCCTGCAGACAACCAGCGATTGCGAAAGCTCGCAGAAGAAAAGCTCAAAGAACTCAATCAGGCCCGGGAAAAATTGCGTTCGGTGTTGCATCGATCGCCCCCATCCTCAACGGTACGACAGACCCCCTCCTCTCAACCCAAAACCGCAACTCCTCGATACACGGCAACGACTCCCGTCTCAACCCGTCACCCGGCCTCCGCAAATCAATCTTCTAGCTATCCCCAGCCACAATCAAGTCAGGCTACCCCATCCTCCCAGACCTATCAGTCCCATCCGGTGACTCAAACCCCATCCAAGCCGATCCCAACTCATCCCCGTCGCCCCTCTGCTCAACCCGATATGAGTGGGGCTGATTTACGGGGAGCAGACTTACAGGAAAAAGATTTTTCGGGTCGGAATCTGAGCGGGGCTGATTTGAGTCAAGCCAACCTCAGCGATGCTTTTTTGCACAAGGTCAATCTCAGTGGGGCTTGTCTATACCAAGCCAATTTGTTTCGGGCCAACTTTCTCCAGGCCAATCTCAGTTATGCCAATTTGCAGGAGGCCAACCTGATTGGGGCTGACCTGAGCGGGGCTGACCTGCGGGGAGCCAACCTAACCGGGGCAAAGGTAGGAACGGGCGATCGCATCATGGTTAAGCTCACGGGAGCGGTACTCACCGGGGCGGTTTTGCCAGATGGGTCGGTGCATTCGTCTTAGAATTTCTCCTAAAAATTTCTCCAAACCCTGGTAATCTCTCTCAGGGTATCTTGTTCGGTCAAAAGCTCATTCCCCAAACCCTGGGGAACGATTCGGATTGGTGATCCGTTTATTCCCCATTCCCAACTGAGCTGCTGTGATGCAGCCATACGATGCGGATGGCGAGACTCGAACTCGCACAGCAAAGCCACACGCCCCTCAAGCGTGCGCGTCTACCATTCCGCCACATCCGCTTATGTTATGAAAGTCTGAAGCTTCAGAAAAGTCAAAGAATTTTCTCTAACTTTCTTAGGACTTCACTCTCAAATTACTACTCTAACATCAAAATCTATCAAGCGTCACAAATTATTGCAACTTTCTGAGCATTTCCCCTTTCCGTAGGACTCAAAACGGTTTATCCTTACTGAATCAAGGTTGAGTGGCAGGAAGAATGCGGTTTTCAAAAATTCTGATTGCAAATCGAGGAGAAATTGCGCTTCGGATTCTCCGTACCTGCGAAGAATTAGGGATTTCAACAGTTGCGGTACACTCCACCATTGATCGCCATGCCCTGCATGTCCAACTGGCGGATGAAGCAGTTTGTATTGGAGAACCTAGCAGTAACAAAAGTTATCTAAATATTCCCAATATCATCTCTGCCGCCCTGACCCGCAATGCGATCGCCATCCATCCCGGCTACGGGTTTCTATCTGAAAATGCCCGGTTTGCCTCGATTTGCGCCGACCATGATATTGCTTTTATTGGGCCAACTCCGACAGCCATTCAGGCCATGGGGGACAAGTCAACGGCCCGGACTACTATGCAGGGGGTAGGAGTGCCCACCATTCCCGGCAGTGAGGGATTACTCACGAATGAACAGTCAGCCCTCAAGATTGCCACCCAGATTGGCTATCCAGTGATCATTAAAGCTACAGCGGGAGGTGGGGGGCGGGGAATGCGGTTAGTCAGAGCCCAGGCCGAATTGCCAAAGCTGTTCGCAGCGGCCCAAGGCGAAGCTGAAGCGGCCTTTGGTAATTCTGGAGTCTATCTGGAGAAATTCATTGAACAACCTCGCCACATTGAGTTTCAGATTCTAGCGGATCAGTATGGCAATGTGATTCATTTGGGGGAGCGGGACTGCTCGGTGCAGCGACGACATCAAAAGCTCCTGGAGGAAGCCCCCAGTCCAGCCCTCAATCCAGAATTGCGAGAAAAAATGGGGTTGGCGGCTATTAGAGCGGCTCAGTCCATTGACTATACCGGGGCTGGAACTGTAGAGTTCTTACTCGATCGCACCGGTAGCTTTTACTTCATGGAGATGAACACCCGGATTCAGGTGGAGCATCCGGTGACAGAGGCGGTTACAGGTTTGGATTTGATCGCGGAGCAGATCCGCATCGCTCAAGGGGAACCCTTATCCCTAACTCAGGATCAAGTGAAATTGACGGGTCACGCGATTGAATGTCGGATTAATGCCGAAGATGCGGATCGCAATTTTCGCCCCCAACCGGGCCGGATTAGTGGCTATCTTCCCCCGGGAGGGCCAGGGGTTCGGGTGGATTCCCATGTCTACACCGACTATGAGATTCCGCCTTATTATGATTCCTTAATCGGCAAGTTGATTGTCTGGGGAGCCAATCGGGAGAGCGCGATCGCCCGTACTAGACGAGCGTTACGAGAGTTTGCTATCACCGGGATTCCGACCACGATTAACTTCCATCAAAAGCTGATCGAAACCCCAGAATTCCTTAAAGGTGAGATTCACACTAAGTTTGTAGAAGAGATGATGGCAGAGCAGGTTAAAGACTTCTAATCTGAGTCTGAACCTCAGTGGAGCATTCTCAGGAGTCCCTGCTGACTCAACAGCACTTCCCGCAGCAGGGTGCAAATCCCCACCCAGATGATTGGGGTAATGTCTACACCTCCCAGGGGAGGCACCAGTTTCCGGGTGATCGCCAGAAAGGGTTCAGTTGGCCAGACGACTAGATTAAAGGGAAACCGACTCATCTCGGCTTGGGGATACCAGGTCAATACAATCCGAAAAATAAATAAAAAGGTCATCAGGCCCAGGGTAATGCCCAAGATCCAATTTACCAGGGTTAAAGTTGTCATATCGTCATCTAAAATCGCTTCAAAACTATTATCAAAACTATTAAATGAGTCGGGATGAAGTGACAGGAAATCCTGGTTACTCCATGGCTACTCTTTTAAGTTTAGAAGATTCTTCACAAAGACTGCTCACAAAATTTTTAATGAAAAATTTTCATTGACACCCTCACCCCCCAATCAAGGATTATGATGATGATTCCTGAACATCACAATTCAGGTTTCTAAACAGGTCTGATTTCGGGGAAGCATCAATGATAATTTTAGGTGCTTACAGCCTTGTCTAGGTTGGATCCATAATTTTTATGCAACCCGTAGGGGCGGGGTCACGTAACTTGCAAGGGCTGGGAGACCCAGCCCTTGATATCCCCCGGCAGACCCAACAGGCAAGGTGCCTGCACCCCAGGATTTTCATCTGGATTTGGGATTAGATCTACAATTTTCATGCAACCCGTAGGGGCGGGGTGACCCCGCCCCTACTACTACTACAATCTAGCCGATTTGATGCCCCGCAATAAGCCAAATCGAATCAACCCCGCTTGATATCCCCGGCTCATCAGCCCCAGGGACAAAGCTGCTTCTACCGTTGTCCAGCCGCTAAGTAACAACCCCAAAAGCGATTCCAACTGAAAGGTAGAGTCAATCACCACATTCCAGAACGGGGCCACCGCAGTTGACCAGTCAGCGGTTTGTATCAATTTGAAACCAGTTTTACGGGCGATCGCGTCATACTCTGGCAGAGAAATCACATAGGGCAAGGCATAGACCCGATAGATTTCGGCTAGGTGTTGACGTTCTGCGTCGGTTAACTGCCCTTCCGCTTCCCCCACAGGGCGATGACACCAGGTAGCCATCAGGAACAAACCCCCTGGTTTGAGAACCCGGTAGCACTCCTGAAGAAACTGGATTTTGTTGGGCATGTGTTCCCCGCTCTCCATCGACCAAACCAGGTCAAAGGAATGATCCGCCAATGGCATCTGGAGAGCATCGGCAACTTGGAAGTTGACCTGTTGTTGTAAACCGGCGGCGATCGCCCGTTCTCTAGCCCGGTTTGCCTGGACTGGGCTGAGGGTAATGCCCGTGGCTTCTGCCATGAACTTCTCAGCCAGATATAGGGTGCTGCCCCCGATCCCACAGCCCACATCTAGAATCTGAGGGAAGCCATTAGACTTTGAATTGAACTCTGGATTTAACTCTGGATTTACGCTGGCCCGACCCCAGTTTAAAAACTCTTCGATCAGATCAATTTGGGCCTGTCGGCGTTCCTTTTTCAGGGTTCCATTTGGGCCATAGTATCCATGGTGCATGTGTTCTCCCCAGATCTGTTCCCAAAGACCGGAAGATTTATCGTAGAGCTGTTGAATTTGCTGATATAGAACAGAGGTCATAGTGATTGTTTGGAACCTGGAACATCTTTCGAAATTTTACAGACTGTCAGAATCTCTTGCCCACTGAACCTCTAAAATGATTGCAGAGTCTTTCATGAGAGCAACGCTGTGGAACCTTCCCCGAAACGATCTTTATCCCAGAAAACTCAATTGACCGCTCCACAAACTATTTGTCTGGGCTTTCTGGCGGTGATTCTGGTGGGAACTGTTCTACTGTTGCTGCCATTTTCTAGAACTGACGTAGCGGCGGAAGAAGGGTTTGGAATAGCAGTGGTTACGGCCCTATTTACGATGACTTCTGGGGTTTGTGTTACGGGACTTTCAGTGGTTGACGTGGGGACTTATTACTCGTTTTGGGGTCAGTTGATCCTGCTCAGCTTGATTCAAGTGGGAGCCCTGGGGTACATGACAGCCAACACGGTTCTGTTGCTCCTGATTGGTCGAAGGATGGGGCTCAAGAGTCGAGTTGCCCTTCAACAAACCTTAGATATTGCCAATCTCGGGGGCGTGATGCCCTTGCTTAGATCGATTATCGCTACTACGGTTCTGTTTCAGTTGACCGGAATTATTCTGTTAATGACTGTATTTACTCCGGATTACGGACTCGCTCAAGGTCTATGGTTAGCAACATTTCATAGTGTTAATGCCTTTGATAATGCGGGATTTAGCCTCTTTCCGACTGGCTTGGTAGCTTATGTCGCGTCTCCTTTGTTGAATGGTGTAGTGACTCTATTGATTATTTTTGGAGGATTGGGCTACCAGGTGATTATTGAGCTTTACCTCTGGCTCCGACATCGGCTATCAGGAACAGCTTGTCACAGAGAATTTTCCTTACACTTTAAGATTGTCACCAGTATGACCTGGATGCTGTTGCTATTTGGAATGCTCATGTTTTTAATTACTGAATTTAATAATCCTGCCACTTTAGACAATCTAGATTTCTCTCATAAATTACTTGCAGCTTGGTTCCAATCCGTCACCAGTCGTACGGCAGGTTTCAATACTATTGATATTGGAAATATGGCGCGATCGGGCCTGTTTCTGACTGCAATTTTAATGTTTATTGGCGCTAGTCCAGGAAGTACAGGCGGTGGGGTCAAAACAACAACCCTACGGGTGCTGATCAATTGTACAAAGTCAGCGCTTCAAGGACGTGATGAAGTTTTGTGCTACCAGCGCAAAATTCCTGATAGTCTAATCCTTAAGGCAGTTGGGGTGATTTTAGGTTCAGCTGTGGTAGTTTGCACAGCCACTTTTTTAGTCAGTTTTGCTCAGCAGAATCTCGAATTTGGTGAAATCCTGTTTGAAGTAGTGTCAGCGTTTGCAACTGTGGGTTTATCTACAGGAATTACAGCAAAATTGACTATTTTCTCACGATTAGTCATTATTGTTACAATGTATATTGGTCGAGTTGGGGTGCTGTTACTGATGTTGGCGTTTTTTGGCGATCCCAAACCTAGTGTAATTGACTATCCAGAGGAAAATCTCCTGGTTGGTTAAGTATATTTTTTAAAGCTTTTTTAGAATTATTTCAGCATAGAATCAAAAGTCAGCTTAACCCTTTCATTTTTTACCTAACCATATCCATTTATGAATCTCTCCTATTTGAATTTCTTTCGGAATTTTCGAGTTGAAAAAGAACAGTTTGCAGTTATTGGCTTAGGTCGATTTGGGCGTGCTGTTTGTACGACCCTACATCAATCAGGTCATGAAGTTTTAGCCATTGATCGCGACGAAAAGAAAGTCAGTCATGTTTTGAGCAATCAAATGGCTGCCCATGCTCTGCAACTTGATTCTACAGAATCTCAAGCCCTATCAGAGGCAGGAATCTATGAGTTTAGTACGGTCATTGTAGCCGTGGGCAATTATCTAGCGGAGAGCATTACAACAGCTTTGAATTTGAAAGAAGGGGGAGTCGCCAATGTCGTTGCTAAAGCATCATCAGAAACCCATAAGAAAATTTTAGAAAAAGTTGGGGCTGATCTGGTGGTGTTTCCTGAGCGAGAAATGGGAATGGAATTGGCGCGGAGACTGACTCGACCCCGTTTGTTAGAGGAGTTTGAGCTAGATCCACAACATAGCATTGTAGAAATGTTAGTGCCTTTTGAATTTGATGGGAAAACGATTCTAGAGCTAGAGTTACGGGGCAAATATGGGTTGACTCTGTTAGCTATTCGGGACGATCATGAACGCTCTGAAATCAATCCTCTGCCCAACAAACGTCTGCGAAAAGGTACAGTTATGGTAGTGCTCGGTTCCAATCAGGATATCAATCGACTTCTGGAGAAGATTTAGATCGGTTTAGCGGGGATTTAAAAAGTTGGATTTGTTACTGTCCCTGATAGATAGGGCAGTACCGCTCAAGAATTCCTTAGGACTTACGCATTGACAGAAAGGCTATTGTGTGAGTTGAAGGTGTAAGTCCTTGCGTTTTCCCAAGAAAGTTTACGAACTCTCAGTAAACCCTCAACGGCCAACTGCGACATTAATTGCTACGTCCGATATCTACTAGCTTAACCTCAAGGGTCAGGATGCTGCCACCTAGGGGCGATTCTCAAAACGGTTTCCCATGACAGTGTGAACCGATTTCTCTGTAGAGAATGCTACGAACCCAAAGACCTGTTTGAATCGGTACGTCACGTGATTGAGTGGCAATTTAGTCTTCAGAAGCCTCTTTTGCTTGGCGATCTCTGAACACCACATTCTCTGTATTTTGTCAATGCATAAGTCCTGTTAATTTACAGTCTCCTGGAAAGCCCAGGATATTATTGCAAAAACTTTTTAAGTGTATTGCAAATAACGCAGGAGTGATTCACTTCGCCACCCACCCCTTTACCTTATGGTATTTCCCGTGTCTCAGGTTATAAGTACTGCGATCGCTTAGATCACTACCTGTAACAAAATCGCAATAAACTTGACATGGACAAAGTTATTATTGAATATTAATCTCAATAAGTTGAACTTGCTTATTACTTTGTCGTCACGATGAGGAGGTCAGAATGACCAGTATAGTGACTGATACCTTTCCAGCCGAGAGGCAATCTTTTCCCTGGTGGGCTGGAAATGGTCGATTAGCAAGCTTGTCGGGTCGCTTGCTCGGTGCCCACGTTGCCCATGGAGGGTTAATTGTATTTTGGGCAGGAATCTACACCCTGTTTGAACTGGGGCAGTTGAATCCCGATTTACCGATGTACGAACAAAACTTGATTCTCTTACCTCACCTGGCTGCTGAAGGTTGGGGTGTTGGCGCTGGTGGTGCGGTGGTGGATACCCATCCCTATTTTGTTGTGGGGGCACTGCATCTGATCAGCTCGGCTTTTCTGGGATTCGGTGGTGTTTTCCATGCCTTGAAGGGGCCAGCAATTTTGGAAAATCAGTTTTCCTTCTTTGGCTACAACTGGGAAGATGGTAAAAAAATGACCACCATCATCGGTATCCACCTGCTATTGCTCGGCGGTGGTGCATTTCTGTTGGTGGCCAAGGCAATGTTTTTTGGTGGCTTGTACGATACCTCCGTTGATGATGTTCGGGTGGTCACTGACCCAACGTTGAATCCAGCCACAATCTTTGGGTATTTATTTGGAACCCAGGGTTATTTCTGGTTAGCTGCGGTGGATAACCTGGACGATCTAGTTGGCGGTCATATCTTTATTGGCTTGATTCTGATCGGGGGTGGAGTTTGGCATATTCTGACCGAACCGTTTGGTTGGGTGAAGCGTGTCTTGATCTTTTCAGGGGAAGCCTATCTGTCCTACAGCGTTGGGGCAGTGGCGTTGATGTCGTTCATTGCCGCCTTGTTTGTTTCGGTGAATACCATCGCCTATCCCCCTGAATTTTATGGGCCACCTCTCAGGGTAGGGTTGGAACAGTTTCCCTATTTCCGCGATCCAGAGGGGGCATTAACCTCTCGGGTTTGGTTAGCCAATGCTCAATTCTGGCTTGGTTTTTTCTTCCTCCAGGGTCATATTTTCCATGCCTTGCGAGCGGCGGGATTTGATTTCCGCTCGGGTAAGCGGATTCAGGATTTGGTACAGGATGCTAACGCACCGAAGGAGGTTTCTGCATGACGGTTGCTGTCCCTCAAACCATCCCTCAAACAACCTCTCAAACCCCGAAGCAATACACTTGGTCAGCAGGAAATGCTCGATTCACTCATCTGTCTGGGAAGTTGTTGGGGGCACACATTGCCCATGCAGGTCTGATTGTGCTTTGGGCAGGAGCAATGACACTGTTTGAACTGTCCAGATTTGATCCGAGTCTGCCGATGTACGAGCAGGGTTTGATTCTATTACCTCACCTGGCTAGCCTGGGAATTGGTGTGGGAGCCGGAGGAGCAGTAGTAAATACTTATCCCTATTTCGCTATTGGCGTGATCCACCTGGTTAGCTCAGCCGTCTTGGGAGCGGGCGGGTTATATCATTCCCTGATTGGCCCCGATGTTCTCCCTCAGGAGAAGAGCTTTTCTGGTTTCTTTGGCTATGACTGGTCTGACAAAGGCAAGATGACCACGATCATTGGGATTCATCTGATCTTGTTGGGCTTGGGAGCCTGGTTTCTGGTTGGAAAAGCCCTGTTCTGGGGCGGGTTGTATGACCCCACTGTTGAGAATGTGCGAGTTGTGACTGACCCCACTCTGAATCCAGGACGAATCTTCAGCTACCTATTCGGACTGCAAGGTGCAAAGGGCATGGCAGCCGTTGATAACCTGGAAGATTTAGTGGGGGGTCATGTTTGGATTGGATTCGTTTGCATTCTAGGCGGGATCTGGCATATTGCGACGAAACCCTTTGCCTGGGCGCAGCGATCGCTCTACTGGACAGGGGAAGCCTATCTTTCCTACAGCTTGGGGGCTCTGGCCTATATGGGCTTTCTCGGTGGATATTTTGCCACCTTCAATACCCTGGCCTACCCGGAAGTATTCTATGGGCCAATTAGTGTAGCTGGGGTGGATGTGGTTAGCGCTCGTACCTGGTTGGCCAATAGCCATTTTGTTCTGTCAGGTGTGCTGCTGATCGGTCACATTTGGCACGCGATTCGAGTCCGAACCTATGCTGCAACAGGAGTAGATTACCGACGATGACTGCAACAGTATCGATTTCATCTTCAGTTCAGTCGGCTCAGAAGTACGGTTGGTGGGCTGGCAATGCCCGACTGACAGAGCTTTCTGGGAAGTTACTGGGGGCTCATATCGCTCAAGCGGCGCTGATTGTATTCTGGGCAGGGGCTTACACCTTGTTTGAACTGTCCCGATACAATCTAGCTGAACCCATCTATGGCCAGGGCTTAATCTTGATCCCTCACCTGGCAAGTTTAGGTTTTGGGGTCGGGGAGGGGGGACAATTGGTTAATCTTTACCCCTACTTCGCCATTGGCGTTGTTCACTTGGTGAGTTCCGCCGTTCTGGGAGCGGGGGGAATCTACCACGCATTGCTAGGGCCAGAAATTCTTCCTGAAGGTCAAACCTTCCCTGGTTTCTTCGGATACAACTGGCGAGACCAGAACAAAATGACCACAATTCTCGGTATTCACCTGGTACTGCTGGGATTTGGGGCATTGCTGCTAGTCATTAAAGCCATGGTTGTGGGCGGCTTGTATGATCCTGCCGTGAGTGATGTGCGAGTAATTACTCAGCCGACCCTGAGTCCTACTGTTATCTTCGGGTATTTGGTAGGTGCTCAGGGGCATGGCGGTATGGTGGCGGTTAACAATTTGGAAGATGTGGTTGGGGGTCACATTTATGTCGGTCTCATCCTGATCGGGGGTGGAATTTGGCATATCGTGACTCAACCTCGTCAATGGGTACAGCCGCTCTTTCTGTGGTCAGGAGAAGCCTATCTCTCCTACAGTTTGGGAGCTCTGGCCTACATGGGATTCCTGGCTGCCTATTTTGTGATGGTCAATGACACTGTTTATCCGGAGATCTTCTATGGGCCTGTGGGATTATCAGTGACAGATGCCGGAGTTGTGACCTCCCGTACCTGGCTGGCAACCTCTCATTTTGTGCTGGCGATCCTGTTCTTGTTTGGTCATCTGTGGCACGGAGTTCGGGTTCGGACACGGGCAGCGAGATTTGATATGCAGTCTGGAACAATGACGACTCCCCGACCGGCGGAAGTTGAATGGCTTCAGGCAGTTGGACAGGTCAAGCCGTCTGACATCACTGTAACGTTTTTGCGAAATTTACCCATTTATCGTCGAGGGGTTTCACCTTTATTTCGAGGGCTGGAAATTGGTATGGCTCACGGCTACTTTCTGGCCGGGCCATTAATGCTACTAAATCCGTTGAATACATCTAGATCAGCCATTTCAGCCGGATTGGTACTCACGGTGACACTGATTGGTTTGATTGGAATTGTCCTCTCTAGGTATCAGGTAGAAGGTGTTGATTCTGCAAATCGATTCTACTGGCTAAAAAATCTGGAACAGTGGAGTTCTTTTCAAGCTGGATTCCTGGTTGGAGGTGTAGGGGGTGCACTATTGGTTTACTTCCTGCTACAAAACACTGAACTGTTCCAGGCATTGATTCAGGGAGTTCCAGGGTAAGTTTTTGATTCCAGAATAATGTCAGTTGAGTTTTGCTAGCGAAACCCAACCGGCAACACTTGCAAAACTCACTTCAGGAGATTTTAAATCATCATGCAAAGTTACGGAAAACCGAAGATTCGATATGACTGGTGGGCTGGAAATGCTCGCTTCGCTAATCTATCGGGCCTATTCATCGCCGCTCACGTCGCTCAAGCCGCTCTGATCACCTTCTGGGCTGGAGCCTTTACCTTGTTTGAGATTGGCAATTATTCTCCCAACATTCCCATGGGGGAACAAGGATTGATTTTGCTGCCTCACCTGGCAACGTTGGGTCTTGGTATTGGCGAGGGGGGCGCTGTCGTCGATACCTATCCCTACTTCGTCATTGGTATGGTTCATCTCATTTCCTCCGCCGTTCTCGGAGCGGGTGCGTTATTCCACACCTTCAAGTGTCCTGAAAATCTTAAGGATGCTCAAGGGCCAGCAAAGCGGTTTCACTTTTCTTGGGATGATCCCAAGCAGATCGGAATTATTCTGGGACATCATCTGTTGTTCCTAGGGGCGGGTGCATTAGCCCTGGCTGCAAAGGCAATCTATTTCGGTGGGTTATACGATGCTACCAGTCAAACGGTACGAGTTGTTACGGCTCCCACCCTTGACCCGCTCGTTATTTATGGCTACCAGACTCACTTTGCGTCAGTGAATAATCTGGAAGACCTGGTTGGAGGCCATATCTACGTAGGAATTTTGTTAATTCTAGGTGGCGTTTGGCACATTGTGAAGGAGCCGTTGCCTTGGGCAAAGCGGGTATTGATTTTTTCGGGCGAAGCAATTTTGTCCTATTCTCTGGGTGGAATTGCCCTGGCTGGGTTTGTTGCGGCCTACTTCTGTGCAGTGAATACCCTGGCTTACCCGGTTGAGTTTTATGGCCCGGTACTAGAGGTCAAGTTAGGGATCACGCCTTACTTTGCTGATACTGTCACCTTAGCGAATGGGGCTCATACGGCCCGGTGTTGGTTAGCCAATGCTCACTTCTTCCTGGCGTTCTTCTTTTTGCAAGGTCATCTCTGGCACGCTCTGCGATCGCTGGGATTTGACTTCCAGCGAGTTGGAGATGCTTTAAATTCAACTGGAGAGGCTCCAATGACCCTCACGGGCGTACCAGAACCGGTGAAGGCACCTGCTGCAACTGAAGCTTAGGAGCGATCAACCGCAGGAGTTCGGTAGTTCGGTGGGGTGTGTTAATGAAATGGACTGTACCGTTCTACTGCTGTCGTTCAATTGGGTGGTTTACGCTCACTAATTCACCCTACTCAACTGATGGATCTTTGCTATCGAGAGAGGGCGAGGTTTTCTCGCCCTCTCCACATCCAATAAACAATGACTAATAATCAATTACGAAAATGGTTTCAACCTACACCAATCCAACTGATATTGATTTGACCCACATTGAGGGAACAATTGCGGCGGAAAATCCGAAACTCAGTTGGTTAGTGGGCAATGCTCGCCTGACCAATTTATCGGGTCAACTTCTGGGAGCCCATCTGGCCCATGCCGGATTAATCTTGTTCTGGGCAGGGTCAGTCACCATTGCAGAAGTGGGACGCTATCTTCCTGGTCATTCATTGGCCGAACAGCACTTGGGATTATTGCCTCACCTTGCTACCTTGGGCTGGGGGATAGGCCAAGACGGCACAATTGTCGATACCTATCCCTATTTTGTGATTGGGATGCTGCATCTCATTGCCTCCGCTGTACTAGCTGCCGGGGGGTTTTACCACATTTTTCGCGGCCCTGCTCGTCTGGAGGATGGAGACAGTTGGGTCACTCAGTTTCATTATGAATGGACGGATCCGAAGAAACTCAGCTTTATTCTGGGCAATCATCTAGTTTTCCTGGGCATTGGAGCGTGGCTGTTTGTGCTGAAAGCCACTACCTGGGGCGGAATTTATGATGTAGCGGTGGGAAATGTTCGCTTGATTACCCAACCAACCTTGAACCCTGTGACAATTTTTGGCTATTTGTTCGGCCTCAACCATGGAACCTGGACACTTCTGGGAATGGCGAGTGTGAGCCGTCTGGAAGATGTGATTGGGGGTCATATCTGGATTGGCACCCTGTTAATTGCAGGGGGCACCTGGCATATCGTCAGCACACCGTTCCCCTGGGCTCAACGATTAATCCCCATTCAAGCGGATGCTATTCTCAGCTACAGTTTGGCCGCACTGGCATTTATGGCTTTTGTCTCAACTGCGTTTGTTGGGTTTAATACCACAGTGTTTCCGGTGGAATTCTATGGTAACAGTCGCCTGGGTTTAGCTGACATACAGTTCTTTCTAGGAGTTCTGGCTCTAGTGGGTCATCTCTGGCACGCTGTTCGCGCCCGTTCCCAAATGACTCATTAGCGAGAAAACCAATCCCCTGATTGCAAAAATTTTTACTTTCTTAATGAGAAAGATTGTTAATAAGTAGAAGGTTTGTTATGATGGGATCGGGATAAACGTTCTGGCGCTGATTTTGAAGATTAGCTTGAAACAGCTCCCTTGAGTGAAGTTTAAAAACTGCTCAATTCAAAATTTCACAATTGCAAAAAAGAGTGGATGGCGGAGAACACTGTCTTTAGTTAAATCTGCTGATTCTATCCCTAAATTCTGTCTATCAATTTTTCTGGGATGGCATTATTAGCATGGTTTAAATGTAAATTCAATTCTCAGGTAAACCGCATGAAGACTTGTTTGTGTTGTCAGGAGACATTGCTTCGTCATGTCTGCAAAAATCGTTGTTATTGGTTTTGTCCTAGCTGTCGCCAAGCCATGCCTGCAACGGATACAAGCACTACTAATTCATCCAATGACTTTAGGTCAACTTGCGTTCTGTCTAACTCAATTGAATGAATTGTGAATTTTTCATCATTACTTCAATGAACTATATTTGTATTCTGAGGAAGAAAAATGTCGAAAATTGGTCTATTTTTTGGGACAACAACAGGTAAAACCGAAAATGTTGCTGAGATAATTCAGGAAGCTTTTGGAGGCAATTCAGTGATTGAATTACATGATATTGCTAATACCAAAGATGAAGAATTCAATAACTATGAAAATATTATCGTGGGTTGTCCCACCTGGAATATTGGTGAGCTTCAAAGTGACTGGGAAGGATACTTTGATGAATTAGATAATATTGACTTCAGTGGCAAAAAGGTAGCTTACTTTGGCACAGGTGATCAGATTGGCTATGCCGATAACTTTCAGGATGCGATGGGAATACTGGAGGAAAAAATTTCAAGCTTAGGGGGTAAAACTGTCGGACAATGGCCAACAGATGGCTATGAACACGCTGAGTCAAAAGCCGTTAAAAATGGTAAATTCGTGGGTTTAGCCCTGGATGAAGATAATGAATCTGAACTGACTGAAAAGCGGATTCAACAATGGGTAACTCAGCTTAAGACTGAATTTGAAATTTAGTAACTTGTCATCACTTTAAAGTCCTGATGTGGGCACTCAGTTGATCATTACAATGCCCACATTAGTTTCTAAAATCAGTTAGGAATGTCACAAAATGCACCCTTGTTTACCTGATGTGGTTTGGTTAAATACAAGTCCTAGTCTGCAACATTTTGACCAGGAATTGATTGCTGAAGTAAGTTCAGCAAATCTAGTAGCCTACTGGGAATATCAACAAAGTTTAGATGAACCCAGTTTACTGAGTGTGGGATTAACTTTGGTGCATGATTATCTGAAATCATTTAGCCGTCCTGTGCATTTGATTGGACACAGCACAGGAGGATTGCTGGGATTACTATATGCCCGCCAGTATCCTAAGCGAGTCAAATCTTTGACGTTGCTTTCTGTTGGAGTCCATCCTGCCATTGACTGGAAATCTCATTACTATGTCCAGCAGCAATTGCTTCCCTGTTCCCGTCAGCAACTCCTGCGGCAAATGGTCAGGACTTGTGGGATTCGATCTCCAATTTTAGAGCGAAAAGCTGTGGGATGGCTGGAGCTTGATTTAATGGAATCTTTCTCACTGCATTCTCCCATTCAGCAGTTTCAAGTGCCACCCGGAGGCGTATCTGTGCCTTTACTGATTTGTGGTAGCTTGACAGATGATGTGATCGGGGCCTTGGAACTACAGAAGTGGAAAAGTTTTTTGAAAGAGGGCGATCGCCTTTGTCAATTTCCTCAAGGCGGTCACTTTTTTCATTACTTTTTTCCTGAGAAAGTCAAAGCAGAAATTTTGCAATTTTGGGCAGCGATCAATCAGCTCCCAGGACAACAAGTACAAGAAAAAGCTGACTGTTATAACTAGCTGCCATATCTCACGAGATTGAAAATCGCTGTAACCAATTTCTCCCTGTAGATTCTACAGTTTAAACCTATGCTCATCCCTACAATTCTGCTGCAAGTGACTCATTCTACAGCTCATCCTGTTTATTCAGTCTGTGCCTCTAGCTTAGTGATCGGAATAATGGGATTAACCTGGCGAGCCTTTCGAGAAGGTTGGACTCATCTGAAGCGATTGCATCGGGTGCCCTGTAGCCGCTGTGCCTATTTTACTGGAGACTATCGCCTCAAATGTACAGTTCATCCCTCCCTGGCACTGACGGAGGATGCAATTGGATGTCATGACTTTGAGCAAGCATCTCATCCCACAACACCAAGTTGCTCAAACTACATTGTGCATTGCAAATTTTCGGAGAAATCTATTAGGGGAGTTTTCTGAATCTACTTTAAACTCCCGACTAACCTCCGCAATTTAAGTAACGCTCTGGTTCACCCACCTTGTGTCTAAGTGTTCAAATCAGCCAGCCCCTTATCGCCGGAACTCCAATTGACAATCCTGGGATTTTTGTGTCAGGGGTGATGCCAGCATCAACATTTTATTCATCAACCAGGGTGCGATCCGATTGCAGGCAACGGCTAGATGACTTTGCCAGCCCACCAGAATTTCGGAGGCATCTCGCCGCAACCCTTTGACTAGAGCCTGAGCCACTCGCTCCGGGGTCATGGGAATAACCCAGCGGAAAAGCTGAGTGTTACGGGACATATCGGTATCAGTCAGGGTAGGCATCAGGGCGATCACTCGAATATTATGCTCTGCCAGTTCGCTCCGGAGAGCCTGGGTAAATCCAAGAATGGCAAACTTGGTCGCAGAATAGGTGGACATGGTGGGGGCGGCAATTTTCCCCATCAAGCTTGAAACATTGACGATGGTTCCCTGCTGCCGGGCTGCCATCCGCCGGGCTACAGAACGGGTAATCCCATAGAGTCCCATCAAATTCAGGGAAACTTCTTCCTGTAGATTCGGCAATTTAGACTGCAAAAAAGGGGTTTGGTGGGCGACTCCGGCACAATTGACCAGAAGATCAATTGGCCCATAGGCTCGCCATGCCTGGGCAATCGCAATATTTATCCCAGTTGGTTGGGTCAGATCAATTGCCAAGGTAGTCACTTGAGTTCCAAGGGCGGTCAGTTCCTCTGCCAGATCCGCTAGTCGTTGCCGATCCCTAGCTACTAGGAGTAATCGGGCTACCCCAGCCTGGGCTAGCTCAATGGCGATCGCCCGCCCGATACCCCGGGAAGCCCCGGTAACTAATGCTGTTATTCCGTGAAGTTTCATTGGAAAAATTCTCCATGATTGAGGCATCACAGTGAGTTCGATTGCAGTTGTGGCCGAGATCTGTCTACCATTCGACTGGACTGACAATACAATCGAACCGTAACCGTGATTGAACATTGATTGTGGAAATAATCTCTTCCTGATCCATTCAGGCTAGGTCTGCATCCAGTTGCGTGTTCAATCCTGTGGACACAAATTCTGGCTTACAGCGAGGTAAGCGATTAGTAGACAGGATTGAGTTTAATAAAAGTAAGCTGAAGAGCTTCCAGAATTGGTGAGGGCTGAATTGTCCAACCCCCAGAGATGATCTGGAGAGAATTTATCGATTGACCGCAGAAAAGCAGGCGATAGATAGAAGCTGAATGACTGTCTTGAATTGGAACATTAACATGGAGCAAAGTTCCTCCAAAATAGCGTTACATTGAACCTGAGAGCAGAAAAGTTAGTCAGTGAGAATTAACTAGTGAAAATCAGTAGAGTGAAAGCGGAGTAGTACAAAACGCTTTTTGCATGGGTAAAGGACAAAAACCGTTAAACATCTCCTCAACAGAAATGGATATTACGGAAAGCCAATAACCACACTTTAACAAGTCAAGCAAGTAATTGCAATATTTTTTAATAAAATCTACTTAACACTTCTTCATATATAGACACATTTAGATTCAGAAAATGGTTGATTCAGGATTAGTCTGCTCTTGTTATAGTGATGAACAGAGCTTTAGCAAAAGCTTGAAAAAATGCCTTAGAAAGTCAAGTTGCCTGGAAAAAACCGAAAAAATGGCGAAAACTTTAGACATTGCTCAATTGGGGGATCCTATCTTGAGATCGCCAACCCAGCCCGTTACAGATCTGCAAAGCCCCCGATTACAGACCTTGATTGAGGATCTGATAGCCACAGCAGCATTGGGGAACGGTGTAGGGATCGCAGCCCCTCAGGTGAGTCGGGGCGATCGCTTGTTTATCATAGCCTCCCGCCCCACCTTGCGATATCCTCAAGCCCCAACCATGGCCCCTACCCCGATGATCAATCCTGAAATTCTGGGGGCTTCTGAAGCGTTGGTGCAGGATTGGGAGGGCTGCTTGAGTGTGCCTGGAATCCGGGGTCTAGTGCTCCGCCATCAATGGGTTGAGGTAGAGTACTGCGATCGCCAGGGACAGCGCCATCAACAAAAGTTGACGGATTTTGTGGCGCGAATTTTTCAACATGAACTCGATCACCTCAATGGGATTGTATTCTTAGATCGGGTTGAATGTTCTCACGCCTTGATGAGTGAGACTGAATATCAAAACGAGTCATTACCAGGAGCTAAAGGAGCTAGGAGTGTACTATGGCCATCAACCTGAAAAAAGGCGATCGAATTAGTCTGACCAAGGAAGCACCGGGCCTGACCCAGGCCAAAGTTGGTTTGGGATGGGATGTTAACGCAACGGACACCGGATCAGCCTTTGATTTAGATGTGTCTGTTTTTATGCTAGGGGCCAATGGCAAAATCCCGGATGAGCGCTATTTTGTGTTTTATAACAACTTGCAGTCCCTTGATGGTTCCGTCCAGTCCATGGGAGACAGTCGCACGGGAGAGGGGAGTGGGGATGATGAAACCATTACGGTTGATTTACCCAAGGTCAATAGCGCCATTCAGGAGATGCTATTTGTTGTCACCATTCACGAAGCTGAAACCCGGCGACAGAACTTTGGTCAAATCAGAAATGCCTATATCCGAATTGATGATGCCATGACCCAAAGCGAAGTGGTACTCTACGACCTTGATGAGGATTTCTCCCGGGAAACCGCAGTGGAATTTGGTCGATTGTACATGAAAGATGGAGAATGGCGATTCCAAGCCGTGGGTCAGGGATATAATTCGGGTTTGGCTAGCTTTGTGGAGAAGTATACTTAAGTTTGAGTCTTAAGTTTAAATCTTGAGGTTTGATTCCAGGGTTGAATCTTAAGGTTTAAGGTTTAATGGCTTGGGGTTTAATGGTTGAGTCAGTTCATCATTAACCTGATAAAACCAGGTTAGTTTAAAAAGTCAATTTTTCATGTTCATGTTCGATAGTTTATAGAGCGAAACAATGTCAATTAATATTCGTAAAGGGGAACGAATTAACCTGGCTAAGGAAGCCCCAGGGTTGATCAAAGCGGGTATAGGTCTGGGATGGGATGTGAATGCAACGGATACTGGGGCCCCCTTTGATCTGGATGCTTCGGTATTCATGTTGGGGAGTGATGGCAAGATTCCTCAGGATGAATACTTTGTGTTCTATAACAATTTGATTTCCCCCGATCAGGCTATTCATCACCTGGGAGATAGTCGAACCGGGGAAGGCGGCGGCGATGATGAAACTATTGAAATTGATCTGACAAAAATTAATCCTACCATTGAAGAATTGATCTTCGTGGTTACTATTCATGATGCGGATCAGCGCCGCCAGAACTTTGGTCAGGTGCGAAATTCTTTCATCCGAATTTATGATGCGGTAACCAGCACTGAAGTAATCAAATATGATCTAGAAGAAGACTTTTCCCGGGAAGCGGCAGTGGAGTTTGGCCGGTTGTATAAAAAGACTGGAGAGTGGCGGTTTCAGGCCGTAGGTCAGGGCTACAATTCAGGGCTACAGAGTTTTGTGGATCGATATGCTTGAGCGTAATTGAGTCGGTTTGAGGGCTAGATTACAGCTTCAGCAGACATTCAAATTGGATTTGAATGAACTTAAACTCAAGTTAAAACGTAAACTTAAACTCAACTCGGGAGTGCCAATTCGATCTCATGAAAATTTTGGAGTACAGGTATTTTACCTGCTGGGAAATAGCCAAAACGGCTATTTTGTTCCATTTACTCCATGCTCCTTAGCAGTACTTAAGTAGTACTTATTGGTCACAAACTTAGTCATAACTTAGTCATAAACTGGATAATACAGGAGAATAAATATGGCAATTAACCTGCAAAAAGGTCAAAGCATTGTTTTAGATAAGAGCGAGTTTGATCTGTCTCGATTGACCATGGGTTTGGGGTGGGACGTTGCCAAACCTAAAGGTGGCTTTACTGGACTGTTTGGGGGATCGAAGGATTTTGATCTGGATGGGTATGCGGTTTTACTCGATACCAATGGTAAAGTAAAAGACTACAAACAAGATGTGATTTACTATGGGCATCTAAAATCCCAGGATGGCACTGTCGTCCATTCGGGGGATAATCTGACAGGGCAGGGTAGTGGCGATGATGAACAAATCATCATTCAACTCAACGCCATCGCCGACCGGTACAGTCAAATCCTTTTAGGGGTGAGTATTTACGATGCCCAACCTCGTAAGCAACATTTTGGCATGGTAGAAAATGCCTTTGTTCGAGCGGTAGATGCCAGTGGCAAAGAAATCGCTCGTTACAGTTTATCGGGTGAGACATCCTATACCGGAAAGATTTCCATGTTGATGGGGGAAATCTATAAGGAAAATGTCCAGTGGAAGTTTAAAGCCCTAGGAACCCCCTCAGAATTTGACATGAATCGAGTGGTGGGTTCTTTGATGTAGAATCAATTGGGATTGATGGGTTAATGGTTGGGAATATTACTGAGCGGATTTACACTTTAAGTCATTACGTTAGTCGCTTGACGCAATTAACTAGAAGATTGATGGGGGGTGAAGGGGGCAGTTCCCCCTTCCTCGAAGCCCCAGACCCCCTCGCCATTTAACAATTAATTACAACCCCCTCATTTCTTTAGCAATTACACTTTAGCAATTACACTTTCACCAAGATCAAGGAGCCTCAATGACTGATGTAATTCTCGCCATGATTCCTATGATGCTTGGATCGGCGATCGCCCCCATCTGGATCATTCTGGTTTTATTGATGCTACGGAGCCCCCATGGGCTGGTCAAGGCTATCTTATTTGTCGCAGGTGCCAGTGTTGTCAGGCTGCTTCAGGGTTTTATTTTTGGTTATCTGTTCAAATCCTCTGACCATGTTGGAGGAAGTAGCGGCCCCTCCCCAGTGGTTTCAGCCCTACTCCTGATGATTGGAATTCTGCTGCTGATTACAGCGGTCAAGACCCTGCGAAAAGAAGAGGATCCTGATGCACCTCCCCCTAAATGGATGACTCTGGTTGACTCCGCCTCGCCCTCAAAGTTATTTATCCTGGGGGGAGTTGTAACTCTGGTGGCGGCCAAACTCTGGGTGTTTACCCTTTCGGCGATTGGGGTGATTCGGGATGCAAACTTGAGTGAATCCCAGAGCTGGACTGCTTTTATAGTCTATATGCTGGGAGCCCAATCCTTAGTATTGTTGCCCATATTGATTTATCTTGTTCTGCCCAGTCAATTTGTCAAACTTCTCGGCTCGGCTACAGATTGGTTGCAGAAATATAACCGGATCATTACCCTTGCGGTTTCCATCATCTTTGGAATCTTATTTCTCTGGAAAGGGACTTCAGGATTACTCAGTTAGGATTCTCAGTTTAGAGAGGCTATTGGGTCAATTTACAACCATCTCTGAATTTAGAAATCCTAAACCCTCAGAAACCTTCTGGTGAATTGGAATCTGAATCACAAACTCCGTGCCCTCACCGGGTTTAGAATAGCAGTCCAACTTGCCGTCGTGTTTCTCAGTGATAATCTGATAACTAATCGGCATTCCCATACCGGTACCCTTACCAATTGCTTTTGTGGTAAAGAAGGGATCAAAAATCCGCTGACGTATTGATTCAGACATCCCCACTCCATTGTCAGAAATTGTAATTCTGACCCAATCCACAGCGGTTGTGGCAGTCCGAATGGTAATCTGACTGGGGTTTTGCTGGATTTCGCCATAAGACCGTCTGGCATTGACTTCTTCTAAGGCGTCGATTCCATTCGCCAAAACATTCATAAACACCTGATTGAGCTGCCCAGGAAAGCATTCCACCCGGGGCAAATTGCCATAGTCGCGAATAATCTGAATTGCTGGATGATCCGATGTATCTTTCAAACGGTGCTGCAAAATTAATAATGTACTGTCGATCCCCTCATGAATATCCACAGCCTTAACTTCTGCTTCATCCAGGCGAGAAAAATTGCGGAGGGACAGGACAATTTGACGAATCCGATCCGTCCCCATCTTCATGGAACTCAGCATTTTAGGCAGATCCTCCTGAATAAACTCAATATCAAGCTCCTCTGCCTGGGCCTGAAGTTCAGAGTTTGAATCGGGGTAGTGGTCTTGGTAAAGTTGGAGAAATTCGATCAGATTGTCGATGTATTCCTGAACATGAACCAGATTGCTATGGATAAAACCAACTGGATTATTGATTTCATGGGCAACCCCCGCTACCATCTGACCTAAAGCAGACATTTTTTCGCTCTGTACCATCTGGAACTGCGTCCGCCGCAACTCCTGAAGAAGCTGGTTTCTCTCCTCAACTTCAGTTTCCAGGGATTGGCTGTAGCTTGCCAGTTGTTGGTTAGCCAGTTGTTGACTTTGAAGGAGTTGCCGGACTGAATCTGTGAGGGTATTAAACGCCCTGGCTAGCTGGCCAATTTCATCATTTTGCTCGATGGTGGCTTTTAGGTCAAAATTGGATTCTTCCGTAGATTGCTGGGCAACCCGGGTCAGGGCTTCAATCGGCTTAGCGATCGCCTGACTAATCACACTCGCCAGGAGAATGGCGCTGAGCACGGACAACCCCACACTGACAAAAACAATTTTTTCAGCCACCTGCTCCATTTGCTGCTGAGATCGGTCTACCTTATCAAGTTCCAGATAAGCGTCGTTGATTAAATCTACCAAAACATCGGCGAGGGAATCAATGGCGATCGCCGTATCACCTTGGGTCAGCTCACTCAACAGCCGTTGGGCTTGCTGAGCCTCCCCGGGGGAGCTGAGATTCAGATTATCAATTTGGTTGAGATGCTGCTTGATGTCCTTAGCATAGCGGTCTGGCAATTGGTGATAGGTTTGTAGTAGAGCCAGAAGTTCTTCCTGGTGGAGTGACTGGGTTCGGGGGGGAGCTTGGGCCGCAAATGTTTCAAGCTCAGCCCAGGTGCTCTGCATATCCGCTGTATACATCAACAGATGTCGATGTTCTTCTTGAAATTCTGCTGGATTTTGCTGAAGCTGGGGAAGCCGTTGTTGGTGGGTTTGGGTTTGAAGGATACGAGAATGAAGACGACTCAGCAGTTCAGTTTCTCTGTAGGCCCGCCTTTGTTGCACTTCAGCTCGATTGTGATAGTAGTTCCTCACTCCAAAACCTGCGACTGTTCCCGAGACCGCAATCCCTAAAGCTAGGGCGTAGCCCAACCCAATTTTCTGCCCAACCTTAAGGCCAGATAGATATTGACCTAATCTTTGCTGAATCACATAATCCTCCTGAGTTCCCCAATGTTTCTTCAGTTTATGATTCCCCGTTGTGTAGCCAAAAACTACAGCCTAAAACTACAGCCTAAAACTGTAGCTCAAAGCAAGCTGCCGGTCACATGGGTCGCAGACACAGAAAAGCGCTTTGAGAACAAGGCTTTTTTACAGCATACTCAGGACTTTTAAGCAGTTAATTCCAATGCCAAAGTGTCCGCTATTATGGGCGATTATTATAGGCAATAGATAAATAAGGCCGACGGGCCATGTTTCCCCAAAATTACCCTAAAGTCTCTCGGACGTGAAATTCAGTGGACTCAATAGCCTTCTCAGGTCTGGAAACTACTGCACAGCAATCACCTGTTCCGCACTCTCGTTGGCCATCCGATCCACTGCCCGCAATCCATAGGTGCCAGGATTGACCCTGATCGCTGTCGTATCGGCGTTGAGTAATTGTCGGAGTTGCCAGCTATTGCCCTGAAGTTGATAGAGGGCCCAAGAGCGAATCTCGTCATTGGCGGGATTCCAGGTGAGAACTCCCCCGCTAGCCTGAACTCCGGTGGGGGGTTCTGGAGGGGTGTTATCGAGCCAGGGCATGGGGGGAACCAGGGCTGGCGTGGGATAGACAGAGGACTTGAACACGTCATTAATTCCCTTGGTGTTGTCCCGGAATATCTTCATGCTGAAGAAAATATTCCCCAAAGAAAGCTGACCCGCTCCTTGCCGGGAAATCGCCACCTGGCGTTCGATCTCAGAAATTGGCCATTCAGTAGCGACCTTACTCAGAAAATTCCCGGTGTAGATATGTTTACCCTGGGGATTGTGGGCCAACCACCAGTTCAGCAATACCGGATAGCTTTGTTTCGGAGGATCAATCTTCCAATACAATTGGGGGGCTAGATAGTCAACCCATCCCTGTTCCATCCAGAGCTTGACATCCGCATACAGGGCCTCATATTGATCCATCCCTTCAGTCCCCGGCGCTAAACCAGGACGATAAATTCCAAAGGGGCTGACCCCAAACTTGACATGGGGTTTAATACTTTTGATCCCCGCCCCAATTTGTTGAATCATAAAGTTGACGTTCTGTCGCCGCCAATCTGCCAGGGATAAATTGCCTCCGGCAGCTCGATAAGCCCCGTAGGTTTTGGAGTCGGGAAATGCCACCCCAGCCACCGGATAGGGGTAAAAATAATCATCCAGATGAATCCCATCAATGTCATAGCGCTGCACCACATCTAGAATCACCTGATAAGTTCGCTCCTGAATCTCCCGGGCTCCCGGATCCATCCAGATCAAATCCCCATATTGATAGGCATATTGGGGGTACTGAACTGCCATGTGGTTGGGGGCAAACCCAGAGGTTTCACGCTTTAGCTTGGCTCGATAAGGGTTGAACCAGGCATGGAGTTCGATATTACGTTTGTGACATTCTTCAACGGCAAACTGGAGGGGATCATAATAGGGTTCGGGGGGTTTTCCCTGAACTCCCGTCAGCCAACTGCTCCAGGGCTCCAAGGACGATGCGTAGAGGGCATCCCCATTGGGTCGAATTTGCAGTATCAGGGCGTTTAAGTTGAGTTCCACCATTCGGTTTAACAGGGCCAGTAACTCAAACTGCTGCTGTAATGCCGGAAGACCTGGCTTAGAAGGCCAGTCAATATTCACCACCGATGCTGCCCATACCCCCCGAAATTCTCGCTGATGGGTAATCGGAACAGCCCCTGCAACAGTTGATTGGGCCAGGGTGGACAGATTATCCAGTTGTAGATTCTGGATTGGCGGTTCAGGGTATTGGATCACCTGACTGACTGCCTGCAGCTTTTGCTCCAGTCCACCATCTTGATAGCGAATCTGCTGTAATCGATCCGTTAAGTAATCGACCCGCTTCCGGAATACCAATTTGCGTTCTGTCAGGGTTGATTTGGCTTGGTCAACCAAGATCTGAGGTTCTTTCTCCGTCGCAGCTTCAGCCAAGTCAGCTAAACCAAACCGCACCTGGTTGAGAATTTTCTCGCTCTGAATTTTGGTGTCAAACTGAGCCGCTTTGTCCAGGTTGAACTCAGCTTGATTGAGGAATTCCTGAACCGATTCGGAGACTTCCGGGGGAGGGCTGAGAACGGGAGTCACTTCCGTTGGGGCCTGATCAGGCAACCCCGAAGTGGCATGAACCTGGGCGATCGCAAAGCCAAAGGTCAAGCAACACACCAAAATAATCACCCGGTGGAACCCCTTCACGGGTTTGAAATTGAAAATAGACAACACAAATCTAATGGGTGAGGATTTTAAAGCAGATTTTAAACCTGAGCAGCACTGCTGAGGGTTTTGATGAGACAAACTCATAACCTGGACTGAGGAAGGTCTATACCTGAGAATGGCAACTTTCTTAGATTAGCAACTTTCTTAGATTATCAGAACTGGAGTATTAGAAAGAAGAAATCTCTAAATTGTTCCACGCTACTCAGGAATATAGCCATCACAACTCATTTGTAAAATGGGGTTAAGGTGGGGTTGAGGGAGCAATGCTCCCTGCGTCTTGGGGACTTCGTTCCCAAATCTCACTTTTTTCCAGGGTTGCTTTAGAGCTGCTATCGCTCCACCGAGGCGTACCCAGTGTCTTTGAACCGTAGCAGGATACCCGGCAATTGATCTGTCTCTTGATCCCCCAAACCCGAATCGAATTGAGAAGTGTTGGGCCTGGGTTGAAAAGTCGAATTCGCAAACTATTATCCGGATTTCCCGGTTTGCAGGACGCGATGGAATCCCTGCTCAAGCAGGCAGCTAGTTAAGTTGAATGTAGCCAGATATGGCGATTTTCAATTTCTGCGAGATGAGGATTTGGCAGGCAGTGGCATGGTGCGCCACCACCTGCCGTACTCCAGCAGCGTGAGCGACGCTGTCAGCAGCTTGACATAATGAATTAGAAGATTGGTGGGGGAGTGAAGGGGGCAGTGCCCCTCCTGGGGCCGAAGCCCCAGACCCCCTGCCATTAAACAATTAATTAAATTACAATCACCTAACTGATGTCTAATTCGAAGTTTAATTCAACATTCAATTCAAAGTTTATAAAGCTAATGACGAGTGATTCAGAACACCAAATTCTCATTTGTCAAAATCGCACCTGCCGCCAACAGGGTTCAGCGCAAGTTTTAGCAAACGGTTTAGCAAACTTCAAAGCACTCTCCATCTCAGACTGGACAATTCGCGGAACGGGTTGCCTGGGTCATTGTGGGAGTGGGCCCATGATACTAATTCTGCCCGAAGAAATTTGCTGCGATCGCGTCCAACCCGAAGATATTTCAAGCTTGATTCAGTTGGTTTTATTAGCCAAAAATAAGCTGTAATTCATTTCTTATGATTCCTATTTAACTGCTATTGAAACCGTGGTTAGATAGACTGAAGCATTGACAATTCATTCACGACTTTAATCCGTCCACGAGATACCGATCGCAGCAATCGATCAATGGCGCGTCTTTCATCCTCAGGAAGAGACTCATCAAACATAGCTGCCATCAGACCATAGCGATCGGCGAGGGTCAGGCAACCGGTTGTATTCGCAGTTGCAAATAATTCACTGAGGGCGTATTGAAGTAGGTTTACAGGAGCTTGCATCATTTTTAATCAATTTTATATTTATTTATTTATATCTATTTATATTTAATCTAGATTAATTAATTCAACCTGGTTTAATGGGGTGAGGTTATACTGTTTTACCTGGAGCCTTTAACTATCTTTATTTTATGTGAAGCTCCTGTGAAACTCATCCGTAATCCCACTGCTTTTTTAAGGCGATTTAGGAGGTGAAATTCTAAAGCCTTTGAATTTTTTACAGCGTTCCCAATGCTGCCAAAGTATGAGAGGTTTCGGTGCACCGCGCCGCCACCTCTCAAATCTGTACCTCACGCGACTAGGAATCGCTATAAATTAGCTTTAAATTACTTTAAGAAATGACGTTTTTAAAGTTGTGAAAAATACAAAAACAATTTTATGGTAAATTTTAGAAATGGGGATTGAATTGTGAAAATCATGACATTAATAGCTCATTTTCAGCAACTCACTTGTTATAATACCCTGGCAAATCAGCGTCTTTATCAGGTCTGTGCCCAATTAACAGAGACCGATCGCCAACAACTACGTCCGGCATTTTTTAAGAGTATTCACGCAACTCTAAATCATATTTTGGTGGGCGATCGCATCTGGATGAGCCGGTTTCGAGAGGGGGTCACTCCTGTGATTGCCCTGGATGCAGTTTTGTACGAGAACTTTGCTGAACTCTGGGCTAAAAGGATTCAAGCTGATGTTGAGATTGAGCAATTCTTTAGCGCTTTACCTGAAGAACGGATCTCTCAAACCTTGCAATATCGCAACAGTTCAGGTCATCTTCATACCGATCCCCTAAACCTCTTAATGGCTCATTTTTTTAATCATCAAACCCATCATCGCGGTCAGGTTCACGACATGTTATCTCAGACTCGGATCAAACCTCCAAGTTTAGATATGCACCAAATTTTGCGGCCCGGTTCCCAATCCTAAACTGAATCGGCCAGAAAGCATCCCCAGAACTTCGCCCTCTGGGATTTTAAATCTAATATCAGCTCCATTAGGCAACGGGATGTAACGGATCGGATTTTTTGCAAGCCTGATGCTGCGGAACTGGCAAAAAAAGCAAAATAGAACAAATCAACCGGATTCAATATTAGCTAAACTAGAAGAATGTAAATCTTTTGTTACATTTCTTTTTATGTTGTTACAGTCCCAAGATCGACAAAAACTGGACGATACCAGTGATTCTCTGTTTTATGCTGCCCCGCGCTTCGTGACCCATGTGGATGAAGGATTCATTGACCAATTGACAATCCTCTACCGGGAAAGACTACAGCCTGATACCCGAATTTTTGACATGATGAGCAGTTGGGTATCCCACTTACCGGAAGAACTACAATTTGACCAGGTTGAGGGCCATGGAATGAACCCGGAGGAACTGGCCAAAAATCCTCGCCTGGATCATTACTTTGTGCAGGATTTAAACCAGAATCCCAAGTTACCCCTACCGGATCAAGCCTTTGATGCAGTTCTGAATTGCGTTTCCGTCCAGTATTTGCAATATCCTGAAGCGATTTTCCATGAAATTCATCGAGTCTTAAAGCCCAAGGGGATCGCGATCATTAGTTTTTCAAACCGGATGTTTTATCAAAAGGCGATCGCCGCCTGGCGAGAAGCCTCTGAATCTGGTCGAGTCCAACTGGTACAGCGCTATTTCGATTCGGTTCACTCGGGAAACCTCCCCGGGTTCAGTGTACCTGAGGTGATTGTCCGCCACTCCTCCAGCCCAGCCATTCTCCAGATGTTAGGCATAAGAGGGGCTGATCCGTTCTATGGAGTCATCGCCCATCGCCAGTAGGGGCTGGGTCACCCAGCCCTAAACCCAGTCACCCAGCCCTAAACCCTAAACCCAGTCAGCCAAACCCTCAAAAAGTCAGAACCGTACGAATGGATTTTCCCTTATGCATCAAGTCAAACGCTTGATTAATTTGCTCAATCGGCATGACATGGGTGATCAGATCATCGATATTGATCTTCCCATCCATGTACCAGTCCACAATCCTGGGCACATCGGTTCGACCCTTAGCCCCTCCAAAGGCTGTTCCTTTCCAGGTTCGACCCGTCACGAGTTGGAAGGGGCGGGTACTAATTTCTGCCCCAGCGGCAGCCACACCAATAATCACGCTAACTCCCCAACCCTTGTGGCAGCATTCCAGGGCTTGACGCATCAGATTGACATTGCCCACACATTCAAAGCTGTAGTCCGCTCCACCTTTCGTCAAATCCACCAGATAGGGAACCAGATCTCCTGCAATTTCCTGAGGATTAACAAAGTGAGTCATGCCAAATTTTTCGGCGATCGCCCGTTTGTCAGGATTCAGATCAACCCCAATGATCTGGTTCGCCCCTACCAACCTCGCCCCCTGGATCACATTCAGACCAATACCCCCCAACCCAAACACCACGACATTGGCCCCCGGTTCCACCCTGGCGGTGTTAATCACAGCCCCGATTCCCGTCGTTACGCCACAACCGACATAACAAACCTTTTCAAATGGGGCATCCTCACGGATTTTTGCCACAGCAATTTCCGGTAAGACAGTGTAGTTGGCAAAGGTGGAGGTGCCCATATAATGATAAATCATCTGATTGTGCGCTGAAAAGCGACTGCTGCCATCCGGCATCATGCCCCGTCCCTGGGTCAGACGAATAGCCTGACAGAGGTTCGTTTTAAAGCTCAAACAGTACTCACATTGGCGACATTCTGGAATGTAAAGCGGAATCACATGATCCCCCGGTTTGACGCTGTTGACCTCAGGGCCAATTTCAACCACAATTCCCGCCCCTTCATGGCCTAAAATGGCTGGGAACAGACCTTCAGGATCAGCCCCCGACAGGGTATAAGCGTCCGTATGGCAAACCCCAGTGGCTTTGATTTCGACCAGAACTTCTCCTGTTTTTGGCCCTTCAAGTTGAACGGTTTCAATTCCTAGAGGTTTTCCTGCTTCCCAGGCGATCGCTGCTTTTACATCCATAAATTAGCCCTATATTCAAGCCCTGTATGCTTCAGGTTACATGCTTTAGATTCTGACATCCTCTGGATCCAGGTCAATTCGATCGAATTGCCGAATCTTTGGCTCCATCTCCTGCTGATCACCTCCGACGGTTATCGCAGCAGTTATTACAATGGCCACACCGCATTGATTTCCCCTCTTGGACAAATCCAAAGGCATCTAAGAGAAATTTCCAGCGACATTGACGGGTATTGAGATATTGAGACATTTGCTGAACTGCGGTGGCATTGGGTTGGGAGGTTAGCTTGTCAGTTGATTTCCCCCCGGATTTTTTGTTTTGTAAGTTGATTTCGTAGTGAAACGGGTCGTGCCATTTCAATTGACCTTGACTGTGGAGCAAAGACAGGGCCACTGCACCATCTTTAAACTGTTGAGTGACCGTTTCAAAATCTCCTTGTTGGGGTAATTTTTTGACTAATTGATGAGCCGATTGATACTGCTTTTGTAAGTTTTCCAACAAAAATTGTTGTCTTTGTTTGTCCTCTGGATAGAGGAATCCCGTGGGTTCACTGACTAAAGTCAGGGCCACAGCAGGCTTACCGTCTCGCCCCGCCCGCCCCACCTCTTGAATATATTCTGAAAGTAAAAAGGGAGCCTGAAAATGAGCCACCCAGCGCACATTACTTTTATTAATTCCCATCCCAAAGGCACTGGTACAGACTACAAATTTCAGGGTTTCCCCCAGCCAATCCTGCTCAATCCGGCGACGTTCTGTCGGGCTCAAACCCGCGTGGTAAGGAGCGGTTTCATAGCCTTGATTCTGTAAATTCTCAGCCAGTTCCTCACTGTCTCTACGAGTCCGAACGTACACTAATCCACTCTGCTGCTTTTGGGACTGAATTAGCTTGAGCAGTTGTTGTTGACGGCTCCTCGGTGTCCAAATAGTTTTAACCTTTAGCGTCAGGTTTGGGCGATAGGGATTGAGCAAATAGTCCTGGGGATGGTTGAGTTGCAGAACGGTTTTAATGGTCTTTTGAGCCAGGGGATCAGCGGTTGCAGTGAAAGCAGCGATCGCCATTTGACTCCCAGCAGGCTTAGCCCGCAATAAAGCCGGACGCACCGCCCCCAAGCGCCTATAGGCAGGTCGAAAGGTATCCCCCCACTGCACCAGACAATGGGCCTCATCTAGAATCAATCCATTAATTACAACCTGGGGCTGAGTGATAATCTGCCAAACCGGCTGACTTAGCAGGGTTTCAGGGGAGAGATACAGCAGTCGCAGTTGATTGCGGGCCAGAAGCTGGAGGGTTTTCTGGCGCTGTTGCGGCGGCAGCTGGCTGTGGAGAGAGGCGGCGGGCAGGTTGCGTTCGAGTAGTTCCTGGACTTGATTTTCCATCAGGGCTACCAGGGGAGAAACGATCAAGGTCAGGCCCGATTGCAGGAGGGCCGGAAGTTGAAAGCAAATGGATTTGCCCCCTCCCGTTGGCATCACAATCAGGGCATCTTTTCCCATCAGAATACTCTGGACGATTTCTCCCTGGGGCGGACGAAAGTCCTCGTAGCCCCAGATCTGCTGGAATTTTTCCCGAACGACTTGCCAGGTTGGCGGCATCACCTTGCTCATGACAGTCCGTCAAAACCACAAGTTATTACTACAACCTGATCATACAACCCTGGCGAGGCGGGAGATGGATTTGAAGCTGAGTCAAGTCTGAATTCCAGTCCAGTTCCCCAGTTCCGTAGATCAATTGGCCCGGTAATTGGCCCAGTGATTGACTCAGTGATTGACCCGGTTGCCCTGGTAAATCCCCGACCTGAACCCCAATTTGGGCCGACTCCATGGCGCTATTTACTGCCACTATAATCACTTCAGTACCCAGGATCCGGGCAAACCCATACCCTAATCCTTCCCGATGTAGCACCCGATAGGAACCCAGGCGTAGAGCGGGATATTGATGGCGAATGGCAATCAGTTTTTGGTGATAGTCAAACGTTGGCTGATGCCACTGTTCAGCCGGAGGAAAACTACGACGACAATCGGGATCCATTGCTCCCGGCAATCCCACTTCATCCCCGTAGTAAATGCTGGGAGCCCCAGGAAACGTAAACAGTAGTAAAGTGGCCAATTCCACACTGGCTCGATCCCCATTCACAATGGAAAGCATTCGGGCTGTGTCGTGACTATCCAACAGATTTAACTGAGTTAACTGAATTTTCCAGGGATATAAACTTAGCAATTCCTCAATTTTTTGACCGTACTCAGCCGCAGACAGGGCGGGATAGGGAAAATAGGAAGGAGCCTCGACCAACTCCATGCGGACGCGATCGCCCCCGGTAAAGGCAATCGTTGGGGCGGTGAACAGGTAGTTCATCACCCCGTCAAACTGGTTGCCGTCGAGCCATTGCCGCGAATCTGTCCAGACTTCCCCAACAATATAAGCCTCGGGGTTAATCGCCTTGACTCGCTGCCGAAACTCCTGCCAGAACTCCGGAACCCGAATCTCAAACGGCACATCCAATCGCCAGCCATCTACTCCAAGCCGAATCCAATATTCGGCGACTTGCATGATGTATTCACGGACATCGGGGTTCTCGTGGTTAAATTCCGGTAAAGCCCGGTTGTTGGCCCAACCCACGTAGTTGGCGGGTTTGCTGCCATCATAGGCTGACAGGGGCCAATCTAGTACCTTAAACCAGTTCAGCCAGGGAGAATGGGGGCCATTTTCGAGAATATCATTGAAATAGTAAAACCCCCGACTGGCATGGTTGAATACCCCATCTAAAACAACCTTGATATTCCTCTGGTGGGCTGCTTCTAGCAATTCTTCCAGGGCTAGATTTCCCCCCAAGAGCGGATCAACCTGATAGTAATCATGGGTGTGGTAACGATGGTTGCAGGCTGACTGAAAGATTGGCGTGAAGTAGATTGCATTAATGCCCAAATCCTGGAGATAGTCAAGCTGTTCAATCACTCCCCAAAGATTGCCCCCTTTATAGCCCTGGGGAGTCGGAGCGGCTTCCCAGGGTTCCCAGGGCAGAGTTTGGAGTAAGGCATCCTTAGGGACTGTGGTGCGGGCAAACCGATCAGGAAAGATCTGGTAGAAGATCGCATGTTTAACCCAGTCAGGAGTATTAATTTCCATCATTACGAACGTCCATAAAGGTCACCTTAGAATCGCACAAGCTCCATAATACTGGGAAAAACCAGGACTGATGTCTGCTTCAGGTTGACTGTGGGTTGGTCAGGTCTTCTTTCTCCTGGCAGATCCTCAAGCTGCTATAGACATGGTAAAACCTTTGTTAGGGAAAGGAATGGAAAAGGTAGTAGTAGTGACTTCATCTAGTTATTCTAGCCGTGTCAAGCTGCTCTGGCCTTAACCTATGTTTAATGCAATCTTATAATTTTCCCCTTGCCAAGTGTGCCCTACAGTCGGACACTGGTGATGGGAGAGTAACGGCAGTTAGAGGTAATTCTTGTGAAAAATGTATTATCGATTATTTTGGGAGGCGGTGCAGGAACTCGTCTCTACCCTTTAACAAAAATGCGTGCAAAACCTGCAGTTCCTTTAGCAGGTAAGTATCGCTTGATAGATATCCCGATTAGTAATTGCATCAACTCAGAACTCCTGAAAATCTATGTTCTGACGCAATTCAACTCCGCCTCTCTAAACCGTCATATTGCTCGCACCTATAATTTCTCTGGCTTCACTGAAGGGTTTGCAGAGGTTCTAGCGGCCCAGCAAACTGCCCTCAACCCCAACTGGTTTCAGGGAACGGCTGATGCGGTTCGGCAAAATCTCTGGCTATTTAATGAGTGGGACGTAGATCATTATTTGATTCTGTCCGGCGATCATCTCTACCGCATGGATTATCGAGAGTTTGTTCAGCGCCATATTGATACGGGGGCTGACATTACCCTATCCGTCCTGCCAATTGACGAGAAACGAGCCTCTGACTTTGGTCTGATGAAAATTGATGCTCAGGGCCGAATTATTGACTTCAGTGAAAAGCCGAAGGGCGATGCTCTGAAAATTATGCAGGTGGACACCACAACCCTGGGACTAGATGCTGAAACGGCTCAACAGAATCCCTACATTGCTTCCATGGGTATCTATGTCTTTAAGCGCGAAGTTTTGACCAAGCTCCTAACTGATAACGAAAGTCAGACTGATTTTGGCAAAGAAATTATTCCCCATGCTTCAAAGGACTACAATATTCAGGCTTATCTGTTCAATGATTATTGGGAAGATATTGGAACCATTGAAGCGTTTTACAATGCAAATTTAGCCTTAACAAAACAGCCCACTCCCCCATTTAGTTTCTACGACGAAAAGGCACCGATTTACACTCGATCTCGCTATCTTCCGCCCTCAAAATTATTGGATTGTCACATCACGGAGTCAATCATTGCCGAGGGATCAATCCTGAAGAAATGTCGGATTGATCATTCCGTTTTGGGGTTGCGATCGCGGATAGAAGAAGGCTGTGTGATTGAAGATAGCATGTTGATGGGGGCTGACTATTATGAACCCCATGCTGAGCGTCAATCTGGCTTGGCAAGTCAGAAGATACCCATTGGTATTGGAGCCAATAGTATGGTTCGGCGAGCGATTGTAGACAAGAATGCTCGAATTGGTCAGAATGTTAAAATTGTGAATAAAGAAAACGTAGAACAGGCTGACCGGGATGAATTGGGATTCTATATTCGCAGCGGCATTGTGGTTATCGTTAAGAATGCTGTAATTGCTGATGGCACCGTGATTTAGTGATAGTAATCGGAAACGATTAATGAAATTGGAACCCTCCCCCCTGAGATCATTAAATTACTTCAAATCTGTTTGAAACCATCTGTTTGAAATGGCCTGTTTAATTCTGATGATTGGACTTCCTGGTAGCGGGAAGTCTTTTTTATCGCAGCAGTTAATTCAAAATCATTACCCTGAATATTGCTTGACTTCAACGGATCAAATTCGAGCAAGGCTATTCGGGGATGAAGCGATTCAGGGCCATTGGCTCCAGGTCTGGCAACAGGTAGAGCAGCAATTCTATCAGGGGATGCTTTATCCAGGACTGATCTATGATGCCACCAATACTCAACGCCGGCATCGGCGGGAAGTGGTTGATCTGGCCCGGACAGTCGGGTTTCAACGGATTATGGGAATTTGGGTGAATCTGTCCCTGCAAATCTGCCTGGAGCGCAATCAACAGCGCTCCAGGCAGGTTCCAGAGGAGATCATCCTACGGATGGCTCGACAGCTTCAGGGGGCACCCCCTGCTTTATCAGAGGGTTTTGACAGTTTAGTAATAATTTCTGGGGGCGATCGCCCCACCCGTCAGGTCAGTACGGACATTGCGATGATCCCTCAGCAAGAACCGAACTCAAGCCACTGATCAAGGTCTGATAAGCTAAAGAAAAAAGCATATACCTATTCGTTAGTAGAGATCTAGATAACAAATGGCTGCAACAGGTTACAAAGATTATTATGAAATTTTAGGATTGACTAAATCTGCGAGCGCCGATGAGATTAAAAAGGCTTATCGTCGATTGGCTCGGAAGTATCACCCCGACATGAATCCCGGTGATCAAAAAGCTGAAGCTCGCTTCAAAGAAGTCAATGAAGCCTATGAAGTTCTGTCTGACCTAGAAAATCGCCAGAAATACGATCAGTTTGGTCAATACTGGAATCAGGTTGGTGGCCCAACAGGGTGGCCAGGGGGTGCGGCTGGAACCCCTGGAACTCCGGTAGACCTGGGGGGACTGGACTTTGACTTTAGCCAATTCAGCAGTTTTGATGAATTTATCAGCACCCTATTGGGTCGAGCTGCAGCAGCCAATCCTGGCTCTGGTCAGAGCTATGGCTACCGCGCCAGTCGCGGACGTACCGGTTCCTGGGGGACATCTTCAAGGGTAGGGGATCAATATTCAGACTTTCCCGGTGGATTTGGCAGTCAAAATCCAGGCCGAGATTTGGAAGCCACGATTACCCTGACCTTAAGCGAAGCGTTTCACGGTACAAAAAGGCAGCTCAAGGGTGGAGCGGTGTCAATTCCGGCGGGGGTAAAGTCGGGCAGTAAAATTCGGATTCGGGGCCAGGGACAACCTGACCCAATGACCCAACAGATGGGAGACCTCTATCTCAAAATTGAAATTCAGCCCCATAGCTTTTTTCGGTTTGACGGGGAGAACCTGACCTGTGAAGTGCCGATTACACCTGATGAATTGGTATTGGGAGGGTCAATCGCCGTTCCCACTCCCGATGGCCCGGTAACGATGAATATTCCAGCGGGGATTCGCTCAGGGCAATCCCTCCGACTCAAAGGCAAAGGCTGGCCTCAGCCCAAGGGCGGCGGACGTACGGATCAATTGGTCAAACTGATGGTTGTTCCCCCCAAAAATCTAACTCCGATTGAACAGGAATGTTATGAAAAGCTCAAAGCCAATCGTAGCTTTGATCCTCGCCAAAATTTATCAGGAATAAAGCTGTAGATATTTGCAGAATTTGCAGAAGCTAAGAGGGAAAGGTTGAGCCCTTGAACCCTTTCTTCAAGACTGCCCGGAAAGATGATCAGATCCATTATTCAAGTCAACTTTCTGGTATTGGAATGCCTGCTGAGGAACCCCAACGGTAATTCCAGCCCGATCAAAAGCTCGTTTGATCCGCAGTCGAAACTCCCGCAACTGCCCATTGCTGCATCGGTTGGGTGGTGATCCAAACCTGAATCAATACCCCAGTGTGGGATAAGTTCTCTACCCCAAGCACATCAGCCGGTTCTAACATCATGCTTTGCCACTGGGGTTCCTGACACATCTCTTCACCCCACGGATTGAATGACAGCTAAAGCCTGTTCAATATCCGCATCATAAGCCACCTCAATTTTGAATTCAACCCGAGACCATTCCTTAAATTGTGCAGAAAACAGCTAAGTAGACGGTTAAGCAAATTAAGGGTTCTCCTCTAGGTCTCACTCCTTCCCCAATTTACACAATCTGGATTCTCAAGCTATTCTAAGTAGCTAGGCACAATTAATTAGAAGATACATGTAGAGGGTTGAAGGGGGCAGTGCCTCCTTCCTGGGGCAAAGCCCCAGACCCCCTTCTGTTTG
>JAAURB010000111.1 GCA_012033335.1 Oscillatoriales cyanobacterium RM2_1_1 | reverse complement strand
TGTGTCATTGAAATAGCACTAGAAGTACCAGGAATTGTTCAGTTGGAGTCTAGGTTTGAGTGGCATATCTTTGAGTGTTATGGATAAGCCCCCCTTTATTTCTTTTATACAGCTTCAGTGGTGGCTACATCTACCTTGATTGAGTTAAGTACTGTTACGCTAAAAGAGCCGCACCCCGTGCATTTAGCCCGAAATAACCTGCTTGAGAAAATCAATGAAAACTCGAACTTTGAGCGGAACGTAAGCACGGGAGGGATAGACTAGCCAAGCAGCAGTCCCGAACTCTGTTGCCGTCACAGCATAACTGGAAAAAACATCGACAAGCCTACCGTCTCGTAAGTCGTCTTCAATCAACCAGTTGGGGAGTAATGCCAATCCCATTCCTGCAATTGCACAGTGCTGAAGCGCAATCGCATTCGAGATAATCGTGTGCCCTTGAACAGACACCTCAGTTTCTTCTCGATCGCTACTCCTAAATCTCCATTTCGATCTAAATCCTGCTAATGGGAACAGCAAACAGTTATGGTTCTCGATATCGCTGGGGATTTTTGGGTGTCCTTTTTGTTTGAGATACTGCGGACTCGCACAAACAAAATAACGAGTTTGCATCAGTTGTTGGGCGATTAATGCCGAGTCTGCCAACAATCCCAGACGAATGGCAAGGTCAATGCGTTCTGTGAATAAATCGACCGTCGTATCGGTTAGAAGTAGATCGACCGTGAGATCGGGATACATCGATCTGAGGCGTTGCTGAATGATGCAATGATTCATTGCATCATTCAGCAACGCCCAGGAGAGCAGATCATGAAACTACAAAACGCAACGGCATTGGTGACGGGCGCAAATCGCGGCATTGGTCGGGCATTTGTTCAAGCCTTGCTGGACGCAGACGTTCAGAAAATCTATGCTACTGCCCGCAATCGCAATAGCTTGGAAGCATTAACAGCAATCAATCCAACGCGAGTCATTCCGTTGCAAGTCGATGTCACCGATCTCAATATGGTATGCCAATTGTCAGAGAAAATCCCCGATGTCAATCTCCTGATCAATAATGCAGGAGTGTTGTCGTTTGGCAATATTCTGGAGACACCAGTAGAAACAATCCATCAACCAACAATTTGATGTCAATTTCTACGGAACGCTAAATATGGCTCGTGCCTTCGTTCCCGTACTGGAAAGCAATGGCGGCGGTGCGATCGTCAATCTTCTCACTCTTGTGGCTTTAGCCAGTATGCCAGGACTGGCAGCTTACAACGCCTTAAAAGCGGCTGCTTGGTCAATGACCCAATCCCTTCGCGCCAGCGTTGCCGATAAAAATATTGCGGTTTATGGGGTTTTCCCTGGTGCGGTGGATACCGACATGCTGGCTGGTGTGGACATGGCAAAGACGAGTCCTGCGGATATTGCAACGGCTGTACTGCAAGGAATTGAAGCCGATCGAGAAGATATCTTTCCCGATCCGATGTCTACCCAACTTTATGCAGCTTGGCGGCAAGACCACAAAGCCGTTGAGAAGCAATTTGCCGCGATGTAATCGCTAGGAGGTAAATCTGATGACTGCCACAATGATTACGATTGCGAACTTTGCAGAAGACGGTGCAGAAGCCTTGCAACGATATGTCGAGGGGGTTCTCCCCTTACTGGAACAAGCGGGTGCCAAAGTGCAGCGCTATGGAGGGGTTGAAACATTAGTAGGCAGAGATCGCTTCGATCTCGTTGCGGTGATGGAATTCCCCAACGATTCAGCCATGAAGCAGTTTCTATCGAGTGATGCCTACATGGCAATGGAGCCTTACCGAGAAAAAGCGTTTCAGTTTCTCACAACCTTCGCATCTAACTCGTTGTTGTAGTGAGCGGTGCAGGATTTATTTCTGCACCCAATGAATCAATCATCCCATTCAGGAGATATCTAACAATGAACAAGAAAACAGTTGCGGTAATTGGTCTTGGCGCGATGGGTTCACGAATTGCCCAAAACCTTCTCAATGCAGGTTGTGCCGTGGTAGTCCATAACCGTACAGCCGAAAAAGCGCAACCTTTGATCGAGCGAGGTGCAACGTTGGCAATAAGTCCTCGTGCTGCTGCCGAGCAAAGTGATTTCGTGATTAGTATGGTAACGGACAATGAGATTTCGCGTCAGGTGTGGCTTGCTACTGAAACAGGTGCAATTTTGGGATTAAACCCAGATAAAATCGCGATCGAAATGAGCACATTGACTGTAGATTGGGTTCAAGAATTGGATGCAGCCATTACTCAGAGTGGAGCGGGCTTTCTTGATGCGCCTGTGGTGGGTTCTCGACCTCAAGCAGAGGCCGGAAAACTCATTTCATTAGTCGGTCAGACAGACACCTTGACGCAGATGCAAACTACATTCAATGCTGCTGGGGTGGCAACCATTCATCATGTTGGAGCCGTAGGACAAGGCATGGCAATGAAACTAGCGGTCAATGCCCTCTTTGGTATTCAGGTTGCAGCTTTGGCAGAACTATTAGGCATGTTATCCAAAAGTGGCATCAGTCCAGCAAAAACGATGGAATGCTTGGGAGATTTGCCCGTTCTGAGTCTGGCAGCCAAAGGAGCCGGAAGTTTGATGGTATCCAAAAATTATGCGCCGCTATTTCCAATCGAGCTAGTCGAGAAAGATTTTCACTACGTGGCTCAAACGGCTCAAAGTTTAGCGTCTCCAATCCCGACATCCAATGGTGTTATGGCTGTTTACCAAACTGCGATCGCTCAAGGTCATGGGCATGAGAATGTTACAGGCATTGCTCAACTTTTCGTCTAAATGCCCTGTCTAACGAAAAACAAAAAATGAACGCCAACAGACAGAATCTAAATGATTGCCCCAACCTAGAACAGATTTGCCAGCTAACTAGTTATTAGACTGAAACTTTCCGTCTAATCAGACAATTTGGGCGGGTTATACTGACTTTTTCAGTATAACACTCACTCTGGCGCGGATTAGGCTGAAATTTGCGGGCTAATCCTCCCAGAACAGCGGATTAGATCGAAATTTTCCGTATATTTCCGCAGGCTATCCAGATTTTTTCGGTTAGCATCGATTTATGAAGCATTTAGACGGAAATTTTCCGTTTATCCCGCAATGGAACAACGCCCGAAAAAGCTGCTGGATCAGGTGCATGATGCGATTCGGCTCAAGCACTATTCCTACCGAACTGAGCAAACTTACGTCTATTGGATTAGGCGCTACATCTTGTTTCACAACATCCGCCATCCTCAGGAAATGGGGTCTGCTGAAATTGAGACTTTTCTGACTCATTTGGCCGTTGAGGAGAAGGTAGCCGCTTCAACTCAGAATCAAGCGTTCAGTGCTCTGCTGTTTCTGTATCGGGAGGTGTTGCGACAGGAGTTGGATTTGCCGATTGATGCCATCCGAGCCAAACGCCCGCGTTACTTGCCAACCGTGTTGACTAAAACGGAAGTATTGGCCATTATTCGTCAACTTTCTGGGGTTTATCAGCTTGTGGTTAAACTGCTCTATGGCAGCGGTTTACGATTAACTGAGGGACTACAACTGCGGGTCAAAGATGTGGACTTTTCCTATCGCCAGGTGGTGGTTCGAGAGGCCAAGGGCATGGAAAGTCGAGTCACGATGTTGCCCTCTAGTTTGGTAGAGCCTTTGCAGGAGCATCTCAATGGGGTGAAACGATTACACGAGCAGGATTTGGCTCAGGGCTATGGTTCGGTTTATCTGCCCTTTGCCTTGGAGCGCAAGTACCCTAATGCTGATCGGGCGTGGATTTGGCAGTTTGTGTTTCCCTCTGGTCGCATTTCCCGTGACCCTCGCAGTGGTGCAGTCCGTCGCCATCATCTCAATGCGAGTGGATTGCAAAAGTCAATCAAGCAAGCCGTTCGAGTAGCCGGAATTGAAAAGCGGGTAAGCTGTCATACGTTCCGCCATAGTTTTGCGACTCACTTGCTGGAGGACGGCTACGATATTCGGACGGTGTAAGAACTCCTGGGACACAGGGATGTTCGGACAACGATGATTTATACCCATGTGTTAAATCGGGGTGGTCATGGGGTGAGAAGTCCCCTGGATTAATCGCCCTACCCCAATCTCCATCCAGAAGCCTAACCCCTCATCTCCAACAACCGCTGCTTCAATCGGGTATACCGCTCTAACTTATCCGTGGATTTGACCGCAACTGCTATGGCCTTCTGACCCCCCACCAGAATCACCAACTTCTTCGCCCTCGTGATCCCCGTATAGACCAGGTTCCGGCTCAACATCATGAAGTGCTGCATGTACACGGGCAGGATTACTACGGGAAATTCACTACCCTGACTTTTGTGAATGGAGATGCTCCAGGCCAGGGAAATCTCTTTCAGGTCGGCGTAGTCGTAGGACACCAGGCGTTCCCTGTACTGCACCTGAACTTCCTGTTCAACGGTATCGATCCCCTGCACCACGCCCAAGTCCCCATTGAATACCTCCCGGCCATAGTCGTTGGTCAATTGGATTACCCGGTCTCCCACGCGCAAGGTCACACCCCCGCGTGTTAGTTCTACCTTGCCCGGTTCCGGGGGATTGAGCAACTGCTGCAACACCCGATTCAGGTTTCGGGTTCCCACCACACCCCGAATCATCGGCGCAAGCACCTGCATTTCGGTTCGGGGGTTAAAGCCCAGCTTGGGAATGCAATGTTCAACCAGGTCACAAATCACCTGCACTCCCTGTTCTGGGGTTTCGCCACCACTGTGCCAGAGGCAATCGCTCTGAGGACGGTTGGAGACAGGCTCCAGCTTGGGAAATTGACCTTTGTTAATTTGGTGAGCGGCAGTGATGATGGCACTTTGAGCTGCCTGTCTGAACACCTGGGTCAAGCGCACCACAGGGATCTGAGCAGAGTTAATCAAATCCTTCAACACACTTCCTGGCCCGACGCTGGGCAGTTGGTCTACGTCCCCCACCAACAACAGTTGAGCATTCTTGGGAACGGCCTTAACCAGAGAATTGGCCAGAAACACATCCAGCATCGAGGCTTCATCAACAACAATCGCATCAGCGCTCAGAGGATAGTCCTCACCCCGCTTGAAGCCCATGTTCTTGGGGTCAAACTCTAGGGTTCGGTGCAGGGTCTTGGCCTCCAGTTGGGTCATCTCGCCCAGCCGTTGCGCCGCCCGTCCCGTGGGAGCGGCTAGGGCAACGGTCTTGCCCATCGCCTTCCAGAGAGAAACAATGGTGTGAGTAACGAAGGTTTTTCCACATCCAGGGCCACCCGTGAGCACCATGATCGGAGCATAGGCGGCCATTTCCACGGCTTGTTGCTGTTGCTCGGACAGGGAAATTCCGCGATTGTGGCTGAAGCGGGCAATCCATTGGTGTACTCGTTCCATATCACCCGTGGCTGAGCGGGAGAGGTGCTGGTTCAGCAGCTTGGCGATATGGCGCTCGGTGTGGAACAAGGTGGGTTTGTAGCAGAGGAGAGGGGGCGGGGTTGCTTCCGTTGTTGTCTCAGAATCGGACTCCAGCATTAGACTTTTCTCCTGACCCATGTCCTGAATTACCCGATTGATGGCCTGAGGGGCGGATTCGTGCTGTTCAGTGGTGAGGAGTTTGTACGCTTGCTCCACCAGTTCGGGTTCGGGCAAGTAACAGTGACCGTTCTCGGTGGCCTCACTCAGCACATGAACCACTCCCGCCTGGTAGCGGTGTTTTGACCAGGGGGAGATGCCGATGTTCTGGGCAATCTTGTCCGCCGTTAGGAACCCGATGCCGTAGATGTCTTGGGCGAGACGGTAAGGGTTGTGGGTGACGGTGGCGATGGAGTCCTGTCCGTAATGTTTGTAGATTTTGACGGCGTAGGTGGTGGAAACCCCATGCCCTTGCAAGAACACCATCACTTCTTTAATCGCTTGCTGTTCAACCCAGGCTCTCTGAATCTGGTTAATCCGTTTCTTGCCGATGCCCTTGATTTCTGAGAGGCGGTCGAGCTGCTGTTCAATGACATCCAGGGTTTCCAGACCAAAGTGGTTGACGATACGTTTGGCAGTCACGGGGCCAACGCCTTTGATCAGTCCACTGCCCAGGTACTTCTCCATTCCCGTCAGGGTGGCGGGCTTGGTTTCGGTGTAGTTCTCGACTTGAAATTGGGAGCCGTATTGAGGATGGTCTCGCCATTGTCCCGACAGTTGCAGCGTTTGTCCGGGTTGAATATTAGCAAAGCTCCCCACCGCAGTCACCAAATCCCTAGCTCTGGGCAGTTGAATACGGGCAACCGTGTAGCCAGATTCCTGGGAATGGAAAGTGATGCGCTCAACCACGCCCGTTAATTGTTCGGTGGGGGTTTTTGTGTTGGTTCGGTATTGGAGGGGTTTGGGCATTTATGATGTTAGAAGCCAGCCATTGCTAATATTTTGCCATGAAAATTCTAGACAATGAACAAATAATCATTTAATCTTAACCCCAATATAGATGACCGAATCAATCCCTCCAATTTGCACCCTTATTTCTCTTGTCATTCCGCCAAACTGCAAGTGTGAGAAAGTTGAACCTCGTACCTATCAGATTGTCTGCTCTGACTTTGGGACGGCAATGGGAGTTTGGGAACGGCGGTTTGAGAGTCTTTATCCTTTATTACAAACAGGAGATATGTTGGAAGTGGTTGGGGAAGATTTTCAGATCAAGAGCTATCCGAAGCCTTGAATATTTTCTTGGCATTTATTGTTTGAAATTAAGCCAATCAACTTAGTATTTCCAATTGGGTGTAAATCCTTGCTGAGTTGCTAGGGCGAGTAGTGGTTGCAATACCTCCTCATAGGCGTTGGTTAATTTCCCCCAATCCAATAAATCCTCAGAACTGGCCCTTAAATCACTGATGTAAGATTCAACAAAACTATTCCAAACCTTCTCCCCCAGGTTATGACATGTTGAAAGAAGTCAGAAATTATGAGTGCTTCAAATATTGAAACTTAGGAATAATCTCGCCAATCAAGAGAAAATCATTACCCGAAATTGCCAAAGTAGTGAGTATAAAATCTGCCCAGCTATTACATCATTTTATCACCTATTTAGATTGGTCAGCCCAGGAATTTAAAAGCCGCAGATTAAAAAAATATGGAGTCTTGGTGCCAGCAGGCAAGAGAGTTAGAGCGAATAGATGGTGTAAATTCTCCAGAACATTTAGCGACCAAAAATCAGAAACTAGATACATTAGGGAGATAATCTATGGTCAAAAAAGAGCCGTAACTTATTGGGAAATAACGACTGACCCAGAGACGATGCCAGCAAATTCTACTTCCTTCGTTATGACCAATCTTCAAGATAATCTCAAGCAAACTTTAGGTAACTTATATGGGTTAAGAACTTGGGTAGAATATGGTTTTCGACAATGTAAACAGAAACTAGGTTGGACAGATTATCAGTTCACAAAGTTCTCTCATATTGAGAGGTGGTGGGAAATCATTTTTAGTGCTTACACAATGGTCAGTTTAAATTCTCCAGTGTTTTTAGAATTAAATCAATCTGGTCAAATTGAGGCTGAGGTTTAAGAAGATAGCGCAGTTAATTTTTCTCATCACCTCCAATGGAACTCAGCAGGCGGTTGGAAGAATACTTTAAATAATCTGCGTTTAATTAGCCAACCTCTCTTACTATTTTGTTCGATTCATCCCTGGCTAGAGATTTTCCCAAATTCCCAATTATTGCTGGGATTCAATCATTTAATTGCTGCCATGAATCAATTTAAACCTAGTTTTGCTTTTGGATAATTTAACTAATTTACTATTTGTTTACTACGGAGAATGACAAAATAGGGATATTTGCATAAGAAAGACAATAGCTTCCTAATACTGGGATCAGAATGATGCAGGGAAAACTTTGTCATGTTCTCTCTCATTCTGCAAGGAAAATACAACTCACAGGTGGAGAACCAACACATGGCTTTATTTAATGGAACTGACAATAACGACATCATTAATGGAACCATTTTCGATGATATTATTCGAGGGCTTGATGGTAATGATGAATTATTTGGCAGCTCCGGCAATGACCAGGTATTTGGGGGGTTGGGTGCGGATATAATTGAAGGAAATAGTGGAGATGATCGCCTGGTTGGAGACTCCGAAGGCAGCCAGTTTGGTGGGCCAGGCGGCTTTGAGAGCAATGGATTGAGTAACGCCTCCCAGAATACGACTGGGAACAATCTTTTGGCATTAAATCCGATTGAGGTTTCCCCAGCTTTTAACCTCGATTTTGTTTTTCCAGGAGTCGTTTTTCGGAGTAGTAACAACGATCTAATTCGAGGGGGCTCAGGTCAGGATACGATCCTGGGCGAACAGGGAAATGACCAACTGTACGGTGATAGTCAAAATGACCGGGTTTTTGGGGGTAGCGGAGATGACTCGGTCTATGGGGGATCAGGCAATGACGTTCTGGCCGGTAACGAGGGGGATGATGAAGTGTTTGGTGGCCGAGGCGGTGACGATATTAGCGGGGTCTCCGGCAACGACAGCCTATTTGGAGAAAGAGGCAATGACACCATTGGGGGTGGCTCTGGAAATGACCTCGTTCAAGGGGGTGCGGGAGCAGACCTGATCTTCGGCGGCTTGGGCGCAGATTTCCTGGAAGGGGGGAATGGCAGTGATCAAATCTTCGGTGATCAGGAAAACGATACATTAGCGGGAAATGCCGGAGATGACGCGCTATCCGGGGGAGATGGCAATGACTCTATCACCGGAGGCAATGGAGATGACAATCTAGATGGGGATTCGGGTAATGATCGCCTGTTCGGTGGAAATGACAATGACATCCTGTTTGGGGATCGAGGACAAGATTTCCTGGATGGTGAGGATGGTCAGGATATCTTAGATGGAGGAGAGGGTCAGGATACTTTAAACGGAGGTTCTGGTAATGATAATCTCTTCGGTGATGCAGGCGACGACAATCTCCTGGGTGGAATAGATGATGACGTGCTGGTTGGAGGAGACGGCTTTGACTCTCTAATTGGCGGGAGCGGGGTCGATACTCTCTACGGTGAGTTTGACAATGACACGCTAGAGGGTGGCTCTGATTCAGATTACCTTGATGGGGGTGAGGATGATGACCTATTGCTTGGGGGCGGGGGCGAGGATATTCTGGTAGCCGGAGATGGTTTCGACCTATTAGACGGTGGTTTGGGAGATGATCTGCTGATTGGTGGAGGTGGCAGCGATACCTTCTTCTTTACTTTCTCTGAGGGCGGCCAGGATCTGCAATTTGAGTCCTTTGGCAATGATACGATTGAAAACTTTTTAATCGGATCTGATGTAATCGACCTGAGCGATATTCCTCTAACCACCTTTGTAGATGGCGAATTGCGAACAAACTTTGATGCACTCGATACCAACGATAATGGAAGCTTAGATGGCGAAGACTTCAATGTCGAGGTGAGTGCCGGCGGCATCACAATTAACGTCCTGGGTGCAGTTGCTCCGGAAATCAGTGACTTCTTGATCGGTTCAGAGGCCACTATTTTTGTGCAAGATGTTGACGAATTTGAACTAGATGGCAACGATTTTAACTTCTAGGTCATTAGTCAAGTCTTGAATTGATTCTGATCGAGCAGCAGGTTATACAGTGACCTGCTGCCTCAAGAACTTTTTGCCACCGAGTCAGGAAAACAGGTCAATGTGCCTTATCTTCAAACCAACTGGATCGCCAGGCAGCTTCTGCCTCTAGCACCGTTCGCTCCTGCATTTTTTTCTGATACTCCCGTTTGATTTTGCTCAATTTATTCATTAATGCTCGAATCTGGTTGCGTTCCATCATGACACTAGCAGATAATTTTATCCGTCTTACTTCGATTGAGGTTCACGTTCTAGGTAAATCCATAGCTGTTAGCGGAAGAATTTAAAGCTCAATTTCTTAAACCTCAATTTCCCCATCAAAACTCTGAGGTCAACCCTTTAAGGTGAACACTCCAGGATCAATCCCTTGGGATTAGAATCTCAAGATTAAACCCTCTGGGATCAAGACTTGGGGATGAGGAACTCTAGATGTTTGCCGTGTTTCCGAATTAAATTCTGGGGTCGGTAATCCTGACGTTGATGCCAGCGCTGAATTACACTTTCGTCTAAATCTTCAAAGCGATCGCTCAATTCTCGCAGCTTTGATCCCCCCAATTGAGTCAAGTGACCGACCCAACTGGAAACAAAGTCAATAGCTGGATCGGGGCAAAATCCGTTAGCAATTGCCCTTGGATCAAACGCCAGACCCAACCCAAGCTGACGCATAGAATCCATCATCCATTTGAGGGAGCCATCTGACAACCCTTGCAGCAACCCAGATCCGCCGCCGACACTGGTATGATCCCCTGGAAACCAGATTTGATGAAGCACCTGAGTCTCCGAATGCCGACTTTTATGCATTGGGGTCAGACAAAAAACCTGACGGGGTTCATCAATGGCGACCCCATGGAGGGCATGTTGAATGATCGGGCTGAGGGAAGTGTCATGGAATTGATATCGCTGATTAAATTGTTTAGAAAAGGATTGAAATAACGTAACTTCTGGAAGCCCCAGGGAACCTACCGTTTCCCAACATCCCAACAGAGTCAGGGGTATGCGATAATCTGAGGGATCCACCCAGGTACAGTACTGTTTCCGAAAGTCGAGCATCATCGGATCGTTGGGCTTGATGGCATCAGCTCGATAGAATTCATAGGCGATGGAAGCTAGACCAATATGGGAGCGGCTCAACAGCCCAGAATTGTAAATCATCCCAGCCAGGCTCCGCACCGTATAAGCTCCACGACTAAACCCAAACAGGTAAATCTGATCCCCAGGATTATAGTTGAAACACAAAAACCGGTAAGCATCCTGAATATTGCGGTCGATTCCCTGGCCAAAAGCCCCGCCGAGTAATGAATCCAGCAGATTTCCATCAGTGCCAATGCCTTCGTCATAAAACACAATCTGCGGGATTTTATTCCCGTCCATGGGTTGAACCGCCTGGGCAATTTTGACGATATTGGTTGGATGAGGAGCATCTAATTTTTTCCAGGTGCCATCACAACAGACCACGAGTCGCTTCATGAAACTAAGATCTTGAAAGTCATCTTGAAAATCAAACTTTCAATATTACAGGGTTTCTCATGCTGTTGGAGTATGAGATTGAAAATTGCTATCAGGATAAAATTGACTGATTTAGCCTGTTTCTGGAAAAATTTTTGGGAAAACTATTAAATATCTAAAATATCAGGGTGATACTGGTCAGGTCAGGTTCATTCAGAAATGTTTGTTAAAAAGTGTTAAGATATCACTTGAACAACCACATAAGCTTCGTAAAGAACTTCAATATCCCTTCGAGGAATAGTTTATGTTATCTCAGTCAATTTTTGATGATCGTTCCCTCAGTGAGTCTTTCTATCAAGCATTTCTCTGTCGCTTCCAGGAATTGCTTAGCCCCGAAATTCAGACCCTTTTAACAGAATGTCCTTTGGGCATCATTACGAATCCTCAGGGGACAAATACTTTTCTGATTATTGCCCCTTCCCTAGCAGTTGCTGAGCAACTTTTGCAGGGAGTTAGTGGCCTGATTCAACGGATCAGAGCGTTGACCAGTGGCGTTGAGGAGTTGGCTATTTGTGTTGCACCGCCACAGAATGGGTCAGAAAATTCTCAGCAAACCTGCCCACCGGCAAGAATTTTTTCTCCGGCTCATCTAGCCTGTAAAATTATCCCAATTGAACCAGTTGAGGAATCTGAATCAGCCTAGAACTGGTCTGCAATTGACCGAGTAATCACTCACATTCAACCATCCAGTTCAAGCTGCAAGCTGTTCAACCATCTAATTCTTGAGGCGATCGCAAGCTATTTCTATGAGTCGGCCCGCATAAAACGGCGGGCCTGAACATTTTGCTCATTGCTCAATGTCTCAATCGTTCCCTACACAATATATGGGGAATTGATCGCTGTCGCTCGATTCAGGGCTACCAGAGTTTGATAGATGATCGCTGAAACCTCCGCCCGGGTGATATCCCGTTGGGGATTGAGCAAGTCCCGTCGAGGATAGTCCACTACCATCCGTTTCTCGGTAGCTGTTCCCACGGCGGTAGTCGCATAGCTGGGAATCTGAGCGCGATCGCTGTATACCAGCAGTGAGTTTGAACTGCCTCCGGTGAGCTTGAGGCCATTCACCAGGGAGACAATAGATTGCACCCGGGTGAGATTTTGATCGGGTCGGAAGGTTTTATCGGGGAATCCCGAGAGAAAACCGGCCCGGTTTGATTTTTCGATGGCGGCTTGGGCCCAGTGATTCACTGGAACATCGACAAATACGATGGGGGTACGGATGGGGGTGAGGGTAAATGCCTTATTCAGCAGGGCAGCAAACTGGGCCCGGGTGAGACTGTCATCCGGTCGGAATGTTCCATCGGGAAATCCGCTGATAATGCCCATTTTAGTCAGACCCTTGATGAATTCCTCCGCCCAGTGTCCCTGAATGTCTTTGAAACTGCCATCTGGAGTAGGGGTGGGGGTAGGAGTGGGGCCAGGTGTCGGGGTTGGAGTCGGGGTTGGAATTTCATTCAAGCCAAACTTGACGCTACCCTTTACTTTGGTCGGATTCAGCAGATTACCGACGGATACTAATTCGTACTTACTGGCATTTTGCAGGTCATATTTTAAATTGTTGACAAAAATATTTCCTCCGGGATCTTGACTGCTGCCCAGATCTGGCAGGGATTCGGCAATTACCGTCAGACCGTCCTGGAGATTTTTCTCCAATCGATTCTTGCGTAGAACCGGCTTAGAACTGCCCGATAGCACCATCCCAGAACGGTTGTTCACCATCTGATTTTCAATAATCAGGGGAGCCGCCTGAGCCTGAACGGCAATGCCATAGCCGGTATTGTCAAACGTGTTGCCCCGAATTTCTCCCTTGGCATTCCCCGCTAGAGCAATCCCATTACCGGCGTTTTCAACAAAAACATTGCCGATAATATCGGGGATGGCGGTTCCGGTGATAAATGCCCCTTCCCGTTTGGACTGCTTGAGGGTGCAATTGGAAACATTACAGTACACTGACTCGATCCACACCGCCGTGCCGCGAATTTGATCGTTGGTCACGGAAACTCCCCGCAGGGTTGAGTTGTTTTGCATCAGAATCGTCATATTCTGGGAGGCTGCACTGGGGCTGATGAAGGCACCGCTTCCGGTAATTTGAATGCCTTGGCCTTTGTTGGAGTCATTCCCGGCTAGGGTCACCCCCGATGGAAGACTGAGGGGAAATTTTTCCCCGGAAGCAGCGGTATAGTTGCCGGAGGCCAGCTGAATGGTCGTACCGGACTGAACCTGATTTAAAGCTCGGGTAATCGTCTTGAATGGGCTACCCTGGGTGCCTGACCCGGAATCACTGCCACTGGCAGAATTAACATAAATAGTCATTGTCGTAGAATTTAAGACATTAATAGTATTCTGAGCAACAACATTAACACTGCCTTGAACCTGATCGCTACTGACTCTATTGCCATAAGCGGCGATCGCCGCAGTGCCGGCATTGTTGATATCCAGTTGGCCATTATTTCGAATGATATTCTGGCCGGGATTTTGGGTAGAGCCTAGGTCAGGAACTGCATTCCCTGTAATTACAATACCATCGGTACTGTTTCGCTCTATTAAGTTCCGCCGCAATACGGGGCGGGCATTTCCGGCGATTAAAATTCCGGCCCGATTTTCAGAGATCGCATTGTCGGTGATTCGGCTTGTGACGTTATCTTTGATCGAAAGACCATAGCCTGTCTCCTGAAAGGTATTGCCCTTGACTTCTCCGGCTACACTGCCCTCAAGGGATAACCCGTAGCCTTCATTGCGGATAAATCGATTATTCAACCAGGTCGGATTGCCAGAACCCGTGGCATAGGCTCCTTCCCGCTTGCAGTAGATAAACGTGCAGTTAGCAACCGTCGGAGACGCAGACTCAACCCAAACCCCCGTGCCGCGAATCTGGCTATTGGTGATGGTAATGCCCCGCAGTTGAGTCGTTCCAGAAAGAATAATAGTCACATTCTGGGTGGCAACACTGGCACTGCTAAATTGACCATTGCCCTCAATTAGAATACCTCTGCCTTGACTGGTTTCGTTGCCAACCAAACTAACGCCAGAAGGTACTTTCAAGGGAAATGTCTCGCCACTAGCGGCATCGTAGGTTCCCATTTCAAGCTGGATGGTGGTTCCTGCAGAGGCTTTTGTTAGGGCTTTGGTGATGGTCTTGAAGGGGGCCGATTGACTACCATTGCCTTGATCGGTGCCGAGGGCCGGATGAACATAAAGTGTTGCCATAATAGATGTTAGTTGGTCTCAACCTAGGTATAGATATCATAGTCACAAGATCCTCTGCGCTCATTCTAAGGGTTTAGCGACCCCTTCCTGTGCATTAGCTGGAGAGAAATTTACCGAGCACAGAGGTGTATGTCACCTCGCAAACCTTTAAATGAAAACTCTAAATGGCTGATTGTTAATTTCCCATGAACGAATAGACGAGTAGGTTGTGCATCAAAGAAATGTGGGTCTGATAGAGTAAGAAATCAGAAATTCAGTAAATCAAGTGATGGAATGTAAGCTCTGCGGTCATCCCAAGACTCACAAGCATGGAAAACAGCCTAATGGAAATCAACGCTACTGGTGTCCAGGTGGATCTTTGATTATGGGACTCGCCGGGTTTGGGATTTGAGGGAGATTGTCAAATCATTTGTGTAAGCCGAATTAATCAATGGGGAAACGGTCTGGGAATTCAATAGCAAATCGTGACAGGGCGGCCTTCCAATCTCGAATTGGGTGCGGATCTTTTAGCCTAACAGTACTTAACTCAATCAAGGTAGATGTAGCCACCACTGAAGCTGTATAAAAGAAATAAAGGGGGGCTTATCCATAACACTCAAAGATATGCCACTCAAACCTAGACTCTAACTGAACAATTCGGCGTTGCATAATAGTGCCATGAATTGAGGCTCAATCTGATGCAATGTCCTGACTGTGGTTCCAGCCATATCCGTAAAAACGGCAAGATGAGGGGTAAACAAAATCACATTTGTGTGGCGTGTCGTC
>JAAURB010000110.1 GCA_012033335.1 Oscillatoriales cyanobacterium RM2_1_1 | reverse complement strand
TTCCTGGGGCGAAGCCCCAAGACCCCCTACCATTTAACAAGCCATTTAACAATTATTTAACAATTAATGACAACCACTTACTTACCAACCTGATCAAACGGGGGATAACCTGGATTGGCAGTGATTGCTACTGCGAGGCCGATTACCTCAGCTTTAATCTCCATTATACGAGTAGCCGTTGACTGATTCAGATTCCCGAAGCCCGCAGAAGTATTCGAGGAGATGTCATATCGTTTAGGATAGTAAAGGCACTTCGATAGACTAGGGTTGAGAGGGGTTTTTCTGAGAGGGGTTTAAAAAGTCGGCTTGGTTACTGGATAGATTGGGCGGTGTCATTTAAAATCCCCTTATTTCCATTGTCAGTTCAGTTTACCTGGGCCGCCCGATACCTGTTTCAAACACCCTCTGAGGGATAATGCCCCATTAACCTGGTAAAACCCTTGCCCTAGGTGGCTTCTATGTCAGAACAAGACCTGCTAAAAGTGTATAACCTGCTCCAGCGATATAAAGAGGGAGAGCGAAATTTTGTGGGAATTGATCTGAGTGAAGTTAACCTGAGTCGGATCAACCTCAGCCAGACCAACCTGACAGATGCCTGCTTTAGCGTTGCCAACTTGAGCCTGGCCAATCTGAGCGGGGCCAATTTGAGCCGTGCCAATCTGAACGTGACCCGTTTGAGCAGTGCCAATCTGACCGGGGCTATTCTCAATGCAGCCACCCTGAATGTTGCCAATTTAGCCAGGGCCGATCTCACCGATGCCAATTTGATTGCGGCGTTGATCATCCGTTCCGAATTGATTCGCGCCAATTTGAGTCGCGCCAACTTCACGGAAGCCAACCTCAATAGTGCTGACCTCAGGGAAGCTCAAATCGAGGGAGCCAGCTTTAAAGCCGCCAATCTCAGTGGAGCCAACCTACGAGGGGCTTGGGGAAAGTCAGCCAATTTTGAACGGGCGGATATGCGCCGGGCTAATCTGGTCAAAGCCGACCTGCCGATGGCCAATCTGAACGGGACAGAACTACGGCAGGCAAACCTGACCTACGCCAATTTACCAGGGGCTAATCTGTCTCAGGTCAATCTGAGATGGGCTGATCTCAGGGGGGCTAATCTGGCGGGGGCTAATCTGTCCCGGGCAAACCTCAGTGGGGCTAATCTGGCGGGGGCTAATCTGAGTCAGGTGAATCTGGAAAAAGCCAGCTTAGTGCACACAGACTTGACCCAAACTAATTTAATTCGAGCGACCTGGATGGAAGCGGATATTTCCGGTGCCACCTTAACCGGGGCAAAACTCCATGGCGTACCTCGGTTTAATCTCAAAGCCGAAGACATTACCTGTGAATGGGTCGATCTGAGTCCTGAGGGCGATCGCACCAAAGTCTATCAATTTACCTCTGAAAGTCTAAAAAGATTTTTTAATCAAGCCCTGCCTACGGTGCAGATTCTGATAGATTCCTCTTTGGATCTGATGGGAAATGTCATGCTGGCCAACTCTTACCATAAAATTGCCCAAGCCTATCCGGGTCTGAATAGTCCTCCCAGCATTGAAATCAATTCTAACCGCACCACATTGACCTTTCGGGTTCAAGACGAAAGTCTACTACTGCCCATTGCTTGTCTGGCAGTTTTTCCATTTGAAGAGGCCAAAAAGCTCCAGAAACTGATTATCCATCTGATTCGCCAGCTTCAGGACAAACTCGATAAAAGCAATCCAAAACAGATGAGCATTTTGACGGAGATGAATGCGGTGGTGCAGGTGCTCAATCAATTTAAAGGAGAAATCCGGACATCGCGATCGCAGGCAGATTCAGCCTTTTTACGGGATCAGGTTCAAATGAATCTCAAGAATTCTAGTCAGAAACTTTTGTCCCTTCAGGGCCTGCACGAATCCAAACCGACTGAGACAGCCGATGATTTGCCCGCCATCGACCCGGATATTAGCGGTGATATTTCAATGTTCAGCCAGATGGATACCGCCCAGGTTAGCCCCCAAGCCAACCCCAAAACCCCGGCAATTGATTCTCCTAGCCCTCAACAATTACTCAGTTTTATCCAGGGTTTTGATTATTTGAGTTAGGGAGGCGCGATTACCGTTGATTGAGGTAGAAGTTCACCAGTACCTGCAAGCTATTCTCAAGGCGCAAGATCAAGTTCCCTGGCCCCATAACCTGACCATGGCCAGGCTGGTGGCTCGGGCGTTGAGACTCGGTCGCAATGCCCTGATTCAAACGGGGATTTCTCCTAGAAATCTAAGTCACTCCTATCGCCTGAGCTATCTGGTTCCAGTGCTGACCTGGCCTGGAACAGTGATGATTGTAGCCTGTGAAGATATCCTGGAGAGTCTCCAGGAAGCCATTCCCGGGCTGTATACTCGCGATCAGGCATTGACATCAATAACGGCATCGACTCCGTTAATGGCCCAATTCCCGGCCCCTAAACCGATCTATCGGGGCGATCGCTGGCCCGATCCCGATTTTCAGGGGCTCATGCTGACCTCTCCAGAGTCCTGGTTGGCTGATCGATTGCAGGGTAGCCATGGCTTTCCAGGGAATATTCCGACGTTAATCGATGGGATTGATGACCTGGAACTCTGGGCCCATCGCCAACTGACAATTCGGATTCATCCCCAGGACTGGAATCAATTGATTCAGGCTCGACCGGATCAGGCGGAGGGGATTCGCAACGTTCAGGCCCAACTGACTCAAGTGATTTTTCAACACCCACCCAACCCCTACAACTGCCATCTCCTCGATATTCCAGAACAGGAAATCCTGCACCAACTCCATGAAGATTTAACCGGGGCTAGCCGCAATGGCTACCAACCACAGACCACCCAATCCCACCAATCAATCCAGGGGCGATCTGACCCTGGGGCGACCCTGGCCCCCTGGGAAAAATTCTGGCAACAGTGGCAGATCCTCGATCAACTCAAGTGGGTGGAATTGAATCGAGCCCGGGGCCAGTTTTCTCTGTGCTGTAGCCCCTCTGAAATGACTTCCGCCTTGAGTCACGTCTGGTCTCAACAACCAGTGGTTTTGATTGGGGGGGCTGTGGATCTGGAAAAGCGAGCCCCAATCTACCGGCAGAATATTGGTTTGGAAGAGGTCACCTGTGTTAAATTTGCCCCCGATCCCCAAAGTCAGTTAATTCAACTTTATCTGCCTTCCCGTTTGCCATTGCCCAATACACCAAAATTTCAAGCGGCCCTCACCGAAGAACTCCGAACCCTTCTCTGGGTCAGCCATGCCTCCCAAGGCTTAACCGTATTGCTGATTGATGATGTCCCCCTGAAAGCTCAGATCGGAGCCTCCTTGGCTGGAGAATTTGGTTCCAGGGTGCAGGTGGAAACCCCGGAAGTCCAGGAGACGGGGATTTTAGTGACGGGTTGGGAATTCTGGCAAGCTTTCCAGGGGAAACTACCAGAACCGCAGATTCTGGCGATCGCCACCTTGCCCCTGCCCTCCCTGGAACATCCCTTAGTGGCGGGACAGGTAGCCTACTACAAACAACAGCGTCAGGATTGGTTTCGGCTCTATCTCCTCCCTACCGCCTTGAATCAACTGCAACGGGCTGTTGCTCCGGTGCGGGAAACCCAAGGTGTCGTAGCCCTATTTGATAGTCGGGTACTGCACCGCAGCTATGGGCAACAGGTGTTAGCGGCCCTAAATCCTTTTGCCCGGATCAACTATCTAGATACCCTATGGTTGAATCACTAATCTTTGGAAAACTTTACCAGACCTGTTACCTCTGGCTTTGAACTGGGGAATCTTTAGAAGTAAGGGCGACATGTCATCTTGCAGATCTCTAGACTGAATCAATTCTGGAAAAATCTGGAGACTTCAAGGGCAGAGAATGGCTCTACCTTATGCTATCTGTAACCTAACTCCTGCTGCACTGGTTTAATCTATGACTAGTATCCTGACGACTGTTCCATTCGTTGATCTGCAACTTCAGCACCAACCGATTCAAGCCGAAATCAATCAGGCGATTCAGTCCGTGATTCAGCGGGGAGATTTTGTCTTGGGCAAAGCGGTTGCAGAACTCGAGACCAACTTTGCCCAGGCTTGTGGTGTGTCCTATGGGGTAGGGGTGGCTACGGGCACCGATGCGATCGCCCTGGGATTAGTTGCCTGTGGTATTCAGCCTGGGGATGAAGTCCTGGTTCCTGCCAATACCTTTATCGCCACCATTTTAGGGATTGTGGATGCCGGGGCAAAACCGGTTTTAGTGGACTGCGATCCAGAAGCTGCTTTGATTGATCTGCAGGCAGCAACCCGGCTAGTGACGGCAAAAACCAAAGCCATTCTACCGGTTCATCTCTACGGGCAATTGGTCTCTCCCCGTCAGTTGCTCGACTTTGCCCAAGCCCACAACCTGATAATTTTTGAAGATGCGGCCCAGGCCCATTTGGCTGACCGGGAGGGTTATCGGGCGGGTTCGATGGGTCTGGCTGCAGCCTTTAGCTTTTACCCCAGCAAGAATTTAGGGGCATTTGGGGATGGCGGCATGGTCGTCACCAACAACGAAGCGATCGCCCAGAAGTTACGCAGTCTGCGAAATTACGGTTCCCCCACCAAGTATGTTCACACCGAACCTGGAACCAACAGCCGACTCGACACCTTGCAAGCCGCCATTTTAAACGTCAAGTTGCCCTATTTAGAAGGATGGAATCGGGCTCGCAACGTTGTAGCGGAAGAGTATGACACCCTGTTGTTGCCTTTGAAAAACCAGGGCATTATCCCGATCAAAAACCAATCTGATCAGGGTCATATTTACCATCTCTACGTGATTCGAGTCACTGACGAATGTAATTTGGATCGAGACACTTTAAAACAGCGGCTAGAGTCATTTAATATTCAAACTGGCATTCATTACCCGATTCCCTGTCACCTGCAACCCGCCTATAAATCCCTGGGATACCGGGTTGGAGATTTTCCAGTCTCGGAAGCCCTGAGTCGTCAGATTCTTTCTTTGCCCATGTACCCTGGCTTGACTACGACCCAAATTCAGCAGGTTGTGACTGCAATTCATACGGTTTTAAAGCGGTTTTAATTATGATTCAAGTTCCTCGAAAAATTCCAGTTCCCCTAGAGCGATACGCTTTCAATAGTGCCATCCTGGGGTTGCTCCTGCTGATGTATGCACCATTGATTGTGCACTGGTATGACGGCTGGTTGAACAAAAATATCAGCATCGAACATGAATACTTCAGTCATGGCCTGATTGGCTTGCCCTTTGCGGCTTATATCGCCTGGGGCCATCACCATCAATGGGCTAAACTGCCCGATCAAACCCATCTATCCGGTGGGGTTTTGTTGGGGTTGGGGGGAGCTTTTTATCTGAGTGGGTTGTCAGATTTAGTAAATCTTTCGTTTCCCCTAGTGCTGGCTGGTCTCTGCCTCTGGCTCAAGGGGGTTCCGGGACTGAAATTGCAACGAATGCCGCTGATTTTTGTCCTGCTGGCGACTCCCACCCAACTGCCTTACTTGATTGAGCCCCTAGCCTTTCCCCTGCAAAAATTTATTGCTTCGGTGGCGGGATTTATTCTCTGGCAATTTAATCTGGATGTGACGGTGGAGCAGATTTATTTATTTGTGAACGGTCAGATCGTTGAAGTAGCACCCCACTGTTCGGGATTGAAAATGTTGTTCACCAGTCTCTATGTTGCCCTGATGTTGTTGTACTGGACAGGTGCTCTATCCTCTCGAACAAAAACCATTCTGTTTCTGACGGGTTCGGTGGGAATTAGTGTAGTGGCCAATATTATCCGCAATACCTTGTTAACCCTTTTTCATGGTACGGGTCGGGAGGGGTTGTTTGACTGGCTTCATGAGGGCTGGGGGGGTGATCTGTATTCGGCGGCGATGTTGGGGGCTCTGGTGTTGTTGGTGAACTGGATGCAGGATTATTTTCCCGATGAATCTGAAGTTCCCGGCGATCTCGTCAATGACCAGGAATCTCCAGTTTGAATGTCTAATTTTTAGATCTCTAACTTTTCAAATTTCTAACCCCAACCTTGTAATTCCAACCTTCACCTCAAGCCTTCAATTCCAACCGCTTCTCTGCCAACTTTTCTTCGTCCAATTATGGTTTCCCTAGGACAGATTAAACAAAATCGTTCAAGATTGATCGCCCTAGCTTTGCTCCTGACCCTGGTATTGCTGGGGGCGATTCCTGGCTACCTTTCAGGAAATTGGCCCTGGGCTGATATTCCCCAGGTTCAAACCCTAGCTCAATTGCAAAGGGTTCGCAAGCAGGGACTAGAACTGAGTGACTGGAAAACCCTGGAGGCAAAACCACTGGATATGCGAGGACATCAGTGGTTAATTCAGACCGTTGAAAAGCAGGGCCAGAAGGCAATTATTATGCTGCTGCCCCAAAATTACTACAAAGATCGGCCCCAGGTGGAATGGATGGATTTTAATGGGTTTCAGCGCTGGAAAACGGACTCCTACCAACGATTGCCCTTAAATGTTGCTGCAACAGGACAGTCCCAATCCGTCAAAGCTGAGGCTGAGTTTTTTCGAGCCTGGACTCAGCAGGTGAATAATCTCGGTACCCTGCTCTGGTCAGGTTGCACCTCAGACGAACTCTGTGACTTTTATCAAAAACAACGGCTGAAGCAAACCTATGCCGTGCTGGAATGGTACGCCTGGCCCTCAGGAGGCAGCCCCGCTCCCAGCCATTGGTTTATCGCAGACCGCAAGGCCCAGCTTTCGGGAAATAGGGCTCCCTGGGTGGCTGTTGGGGTATTAATTCCGATCAAACCTTTAGGTAATATAGAAGAGGCCCAATCTCTAGCCCAATCTCTGGGAGAAGAGGTTCAAACCGCTCTGATGGCCCAGGCGTTTGCGGAGTAATCTACGGAATGATTGGAATGATTCATCTTGGATAATGAGATTTAAGCCTGGGGCGCTATGGTTAACGGGTCTTTATTCCGGGTCTTTGGGACTGGGATGGCTGGCTTTAGGATGGGAAATGCCCTCAGGGATGATTCCGGCCCTGGCGATCGCTCCAGAAATTCCCGATCGCTGCGTCTTGCCCGCTGATTTTGTGGGTCGTTCCCTGGCTCAATTGCGGCAGGATAGCCAGACCAATCAGCCTCTCCCGGAAGTATTGCGGCTGTTTCAGCAACCGGGGGCTCCTCGGATTCAGCGAGAACCTAACCTGGTTCCCGTCGATGTGTCCTATTTTGAGCAGGCCAATGAAAATCAGACTGAACGCTATCGGTTAGGGCCGGGGGATCAGGTATTTATTGATGTTTTTGTTAATGGCCAGCGATCGCTGGAACTCAGTATTCCCCAAGCGGTTGTCGGGCCAGAGGGGGTGACTTTTGTGCCCCTGATTGGCACGGTGCGGTTGGAAGGGTTGCTGTTGGATCAGGTCGCCCAGGATGTGCGATCGCGCCTGAATCAATTCGTCAAAAACCCTCAGGTCAATGTTTCCCTGATTGCCCAACGTCCCGTTCAGGTAACGGTGACGGGTTCCGTGGCCCGACCTGGGTTTTATCCCCTGGCGGCATCCCAGCTCCCGGTGGCCCTGAGCACCGCTGGGGGGACAACCCCTAACGCTGATCTGAGAACTGTGCAACTGCGTCGCACCCTGCCGGATGGGCGGATTCTGGCAGCGGAGATTGATATTCTTACACCGTTAATTCAAGGGATTGTTCCCCCGGATATTCGCCTAGAGGATCGAGATGTGATCTTCGTTCCAGCCCAGGAATCCCAGGTCAGTCGCGGCCCAGAGCAGGATATTATCGAAACCTATAGTCTGGCAGCGGCTCCTATCCCAGTTCAGGTGACGATTGTGGGGGAGGTAGTGAAGCCCGGATTTTATGTCTTGCCAGCGGGTTTAGGTCGGGTTTCGTCGGCAATTCTAGCGGCGGGGGGAGCCTCTCTGACCGCCGATCTGCGCTCCATTTTGGTTTGCCGCACCACTGTTGATGGGCGGTTAATTCAAGAAAAAGTCGATCTTTACACGCCATTGAGTGAGGCGACAGCCCTGCCGGATACCCCTTTATCCAATGGGGACTCAATTATTGTGCCGCGACTGCCCCTCGATGACCAACAGGACTACAATCGAACTCTGGTGGCAAATTCCACCCTGGTTAATCAGCAAATTACCATCGCATCCTGAATAAACCGGGGGGAGTGATTGGGGCCTTAAACCTGCCTAATGGCAGTACGTTTGTGGATATTTTAGGGGCTGTTCCGCTGCAAACTGCGAATATTGATCGGGTGACTTTAGTGCGCTTTGATCCTGAAACCGGAAAAGCGGTAACCCGCACCTTAAATGCTGCAGAGGTGTTGGCTGGGGCACCGGATGATAATTTGCTGTTGCTTGATAATGATGTTTTCATCATTGATCGCAATCTGGCAACCCAAATCGGCTATGTGCTGAATAACTTTACCCAGCCCTTCCGGGATATTCTGGGGTTTTTACTATTTTTCCGAGAACTCTCCAACGCGGCTGATAGTCTATTCAGTCCGGGAGGGAACAGAAGAAGATGACTCAATCTGATGCTTAGTTCCTGATGCTTAATGCCAAAGTCCAATATTTAACCTTGAGTGTTTAATTACCAACTGCTAACTTTTGACTGCTAACTGCTGACTTTTAACCTTTAACTTTTGATTTTTTAACTTCAACTCCCATGACTCTTCCTATTGTTAAACGCTATCTGATTGCTTTTGAACAGTACAAATGGGCAGGATTTGCCTTTTTTGCCCTGGTATTAGGTGCTTCAGGAATTGTGGCCATGTTACTGGAGCCCCCTCCAACAGATCCCTACAAAGCCACTGGAATTTTGACCTACAAAAATCCACCGGTTCTTTTTTCCCAAACTGGGGAAAGTATTCGGGAACGGGGACAACAACTAACCAAATCCATGTTGTTACAACCTGCCGTAGTCGAACCAGTGCTAAAGGAGTTTAATATTCCGGTGGGGGAATTCACGGATAACTTTGTGTTGACCGTGCCAGAACCAGGGGAAGCAACGGACAAGAAAAAAGAAGAAACTGCCCCAGCTAATAACTTCATCTCCGTAGGCTACACCGATCCTGACCGCAAACGGGCAGTTGAGATCGTCAATCAACTCATGCAGGGCATGGTAGAGCAGAGCCGGATCATTAATACAGACTACCTCACCTCAATTATGGAAACTGTTCAAATTCGCTTGGGGCCTGCTGAAGCCGAATTGAGAGCCGCAGAAAAAGAGTTGGAAACCTATGACAAACGGGAAGGAGCCACCTTGCTGGCCATTGAAAGCGGATCGTTGCCGGAGGCAATTATTGTCAATCAAAAACAGCAGGAACAAACTCGCCTGCAACTCCAAACCGTTGAAAGCCAGATCGCCAGCCTTGAAGATCGGTTAGGACTCAATGCCGATCAAGCCTATGTTTCTCAATCTCTAACCGCCGATCCCATTATCGCCCAACTGCGGGTTCAGCTCTACCAGGTTGAATCCCAACTGGAATTTCTCCGCAAGGACTATCGAGATGGCCATCCGCAAGTCGCCGCCTTACTCAAGCAGAAGTCTGCCCTGGAACAACAACTCCAGGCTAGGGCGGCTGAAGTCCTAGGGGGAGGCGGTGTGGCTGCGCCCTTGGGGAATGTCGATCAAATTCGGGTGGATTCTGCCTTAGATCCGGCTCGACAACAACTAGCTCAGAATTTAATGATATTTCAGACCCAAAAAGAAACTCTAGAACAACAAGTGATCAACTTGAAAGAGTCTGAAACCAACCTGCGAAAAACCTACGCCTCTATCCCCAATAAACAGCTTGAAAAGCTTCGCTTGGAACAGGAAGTGGGTTATAAAAAAGCCCTCTACGATAAGATGAGAGCCCAGTTGATTGATGCCCAGGCGGCGGAGGCTGAAACCGTCAGCAGCTTGCAGATTGCCCAACCGGCGATCGCTCCGGATGTTGAGTTGCCGCAAGCCATCAGCATGGCTTTGATCCTGGCTGGGGGGGGTCTGGCTGGAGTTCTCGGGGGGGCAACGTTGATTTTCCTGTTGGGATTGCTCAGTGGCAAGTTTTTTACCTGGGAAGAAATCAAAGGGGCATTGCAGGAACGGGATGTGCCGCTGCTGGGAACAGTGCCAAACCTGCCCTTGCTGGATGAGGCTAGCGGAAATTTACCCCTATTGCTCAAACCCCGCTCCCCCTATTTGAAGTTCTACGAAGACGTTCGGGCAATTTACAGCGGTTGGGGGACAAATCCGCCAGAGTCTTCTTACTCACCAGTTGTAGCCACACTGAAGGCAAAACCCTGAGCGCTTATAACCTGGCGATCGCCGCCGCCCGCACCGGCAAGCGCACTTTATTGATCGAAGCCGATTTACATGCTCCGAGTTTGTGTGAGTCCCTCAGATTGGTCTGTGATCCCTACAGCAGCGTAGAACCGTTGCAATACTACGGAGACTTGAATGAGTGCGTTCGCCTGGTTCCAGATGTCGAGAACCTCTATATTATTCCTAGTCCAGGCCCCCTGAACCAGACCGCCAATATTCTTGAATCCAGTGAGATGCGGCGATTATTAGGGGAAGTGCGCCATCGGTTTGACCTGGTAGTCATTGATGTTCCAGCCTTGAGTGAAAATAACGATGCCCTGGTGCTCGAACCTTATACCGATGGTATGGTGGTGGTGGCTCGACCAATCTATACCCAAACCGGCTTGCTCAATCCTTTGTTGGATCAGCTAACGGAGGCTAGTGAAGAGGAAACCAACAAGTACACTCCGCGACTGTTAGGGGTAGTCATCAATGGGGCAGATATTCCGGTGGAGCTTTCGGAAGCAGAAATTGACTATTTGACTTCTGGAGAACCAGACTTCCCCCAGCCAGAACTGACCTCTGGCAATGTCCCTCAACTGCCTGCCCGATACAACATTTCCCCCGCCCAAATTCGTCAGATCAAAAAGTTGTTAGAAAGTTCTAAGCTTTAGGCCGGAGTTTATCGGCTATTTTGTAGTTTGACCCTGTATCTCGGCAACTTTTTACCTTTTGTTCTATGAGTCAATCTACTGACCCCCAACCGTCTAAAGTTCCAGCGTTTGAAATTAATGCGTCCCGTCAGTTCACTCCCTGGTTGGCAGAGCAACATCTCAGCCTGATTTTTACTACCTATCAGGCGGGCAAGGTGTTTTTCATTGGTCTGAACTTATCCACTGGAAAATTTTCAGTATTTCAACGGACTTTTGAACGGTGTATGGGGTTGTGTGCTACAGCTAAAACCCTCTACATGAGCAGCCTCTATCAACTGTGGCGGTTTGAGAATTCCCTGGAACCCGGTGAGAGTTATAATGGTTATGATGTCTTCTACGTTCCACAACTCAGCTACATTACGGGGGATATAGATATTCATGATGTGGCAGTAATCAGTTCTACTCCTGATGTCCCTACCAATTCCACCGGAACTGCGACGGCAACCCTCAACCTCAAATCCGTTGCAGCCCACCAGCCCATCTTCATCAACACCCTGTTCAGTTGTCTGGCGACGGTCAGTCCTACCCACAGTTTTGTACCACTGTGGAAACCGCCCTTTGTCTCTAAATTGGCGGCGGAAGATCGCTGTCACTTAAATGGCTTAGCCATGGTCGAGGGTCAACCTCGATATGTGACCAGTGTCAGTCAATCTGACGTGGCGGAGGGATGGCGTGATCAACGACACCAGGGGGGATGTGTGATTGATATTGGGAGTAATGAAGTCATTATCCGGGGACTGTCCATGCCCCATTCCCCCCGCTGGCATCGAGATAAACTCTGGCTGCTAAACTCGGGTCGGGGAGAATTTGGCTATGTTGACCTGGCTGCTGGAACCTTTGAACCTGTGGCGTTTTGTCCGGGTTACGGTCGCGGGTTAGCAATTCACGGAGACTATGCAGTTATTGGCCTATCCAGACCCCGACACAATAAAACGTTTCAAGGTCTGGCTTTAGATGAAAGGCTCACTGAGAAACAAGCTGAACCCCGCTGTGGATTGGTGGTGATCGACCTGCGAACCGGTGACCTGGTGCATCATCTGCGGATTGAAGGGGTAGTTGAGGAACTCTATGATGTGGCGATCATTCCAGGGGTTCGGAATCCGATGGCCATTGGTTTACAAAGTGATGAAATCCGCCGGGTATTGTCGATTGGCTCCTGAACTATCCTGGCCCATAAAACAGCTTTACCTAAGCTTGATGAAAGTTTTACATTACTACCAGATTTGTAAAGCCCAGATTTAGACAAGTGTAATAAAATATGCCTGTCAGGGGTATATGACAAATTTTATAACTGAGGTTATCTCTCAATAATCATTCATTTCAATCTTTCAAGTTCATCAAGTCGAACGCTTTAGGGGCCTGGGTAATTTTGCATGAGCTGAAATGTGCTTAAGAGTCAGGTTTGGCCAGACTTCAGGAGATTGAACTTGATTATTTTTGATGATTTGAAGTGCTCTCAGCGCTTCAAGTGAATACTTTTTAGCTTCTACTGTAACTTCAAGGGAAAAAATTATGGCGATCGCATCACTTAAATTGTCCGACCTCGACGGTAGTAACGGTTTCGTGATTGAGGGTATTGATGAACGTGACTATTCAGGCGATTCCGTCAGCAATGCTGGGGATATCAACGGGGATGGGTTTGATGACATCATTATCGGAGCACCTGGAGGTGACCCCAACGGTAACTCTGGTGCTGGAGAAAGCTATGTGGTGTTTGGTAACGATAGTGGGTTTGAAGCCAGTTTAGATCTGTCCGATCTCAATGGCAGCAACGGTTTCGTGATTAAGGGTATTGATATTTTTGACAGTTCAGGTCGTTCCGTCAGCAGTGCTGGGGATATCAATGGAGATGGGTTTGATGACATCATTATCGGAGCACCCAGTGCTGATCCTAACGGTAACGATAGGGCTGGAGAAAGCTATGTAGTATTTGGTAGCGATAGTGGGTTTGAGGCTAGTTTAGATCTGTCCGATCTCAATGGCAGCAACGGTTTCGTGATTAAGGGTATTGATATTTTTGACAGTTCAGGCAATTCCGTCAGCAGTGCTGGGGATATCAATGGGGATGGGTTTGATGACATCATTATCGGAGCAATCGTGATTGATCCTAACGGTATCTTCTTTGCTGGAGAAAGCTATGTGGTGTTTGGTAGCAATAGTGGGTTTGAGGCTAGTTTAGATCTGTCCGATCTCAATGGCAATAACGGTTTCGTGATTAATATTAATACTGATAAAGAGGATGGGTCAGATGATATTGTCAGCAGTGCTGGGGATATCAATGGGGATGGGTTTGATGACATCATTATCGGAGTGTTCACTGCCAATTCTAACGGTAGCTATTTTGCTGGAGAAAGCTATGTGGTGTTTGGTAGCAATAGTGGGTTTGAGGCCAGTTTGGATCTATCTGATCTCAACGGCAGCAACGGTTTCGTGATTGAGGGTATTGATGAACGTGACTATTCAGGCTATTCCGTCAGCAATGCTGGGGATATTAATGGGGATGGGTTTGATGACATCATTATCGGAGCAGTCCGTGCTGATCTTAACGGCATCTATGATGCTGGAGAAAGCTATGTGGTGTTTGGTAGTAATGATGGGTTTGCGGCCAGCTTAGACTTGTCTGATCTCGACGGCAGCAACGGTTTTGTGATTAATGGTATTGATAACTTTGACAGTTCAGGCTTTTCCGTCAGTAGTGCTGGGGATATCAACGGGGATGGGTTTGATGACATCATTATCGGAGCACCTGGAGGTGGCCCCAACGGCATCTATAGTGCTGGAGAAAGCTATGTGGTGTTTGGTAACGATAATGGATTTGAGGCCAGTTTAGACCTGTCTACTCTCGATGGCAGCAACGGTTTCGTGATTGAGGGTATTGATGTAGATGACCGTTCAGGCCGTTCCGTCAGTAGTGCTGGGGATATCAATGGGGATGGGTTTGATGACATCATTATCGGAGCACCCGGGGCTGATTCTAACGGTAACGATAGGGCTGGAGAAAGCTATGTGGTGTTTGGATTTGACCCTGCTCTTCTTCCAAATTTAGCCAATGCAGATGTATTTAGCACTGATGAAGAGACTCCTTTCACAACTGGAAATGTTTTAGAAAATGATATTGATCCTGATTCTTTGACCCTTTTGAGTATCGATGATAGGCCCACTCAGGGTACAGTTATAAATAATGGGGATGGTACCTTTGACTACGATCCAAATGGTGCATTTGAGTCGCTGGGAGCTAGAGAGATTGGAGTAGATCGCTTCCTTTATAGGGTTGTAGATGACAGTGGAAATATAGACGATGTTTTAGTAACACTCACTATAGTTGGAGTCAATGATGCGCCAACTTTAGAACAAGATATCTTTGATAGAGATATCTTAACCAATCAATCAATTGCCTTTGATATCAGTAATAGCTTTAACGATATTGATGGTGACCCTCTTAAGTACTCTGCTGAAGGATTACCTGATGGACTCAATCTTGATTCCAATACAGGAGTAGTTTCAGGTGTAGCTGAAACGCAAGGGGTATTTCAAGTTACTGTAACGGCAGATGACAACAATGGCAGCATAGCCAGTGATGCTTTTGAAGTAAACGTTACAAATACTCCAGCGAGAATCCAGCTATCAAATCTCAATGGCAGCAACGGTTTCGTGATTAATGGTATTGATAGACTTGACGTTTCAGGTGGTTCTGTCAGTAGTGCTGGGGATATCAATGGGGATGGGTTTGATGACATCATTATCGGAGCAACCGGGGGTGATCCTAACGGTAGCCGCGATGCTGGAGAAAGCTATGTGGTGTTTGGTGGCAACAATGGGTTTGAAGCCAGTTTAGACCTGTCCGATCTCAATGGTAGCAATGGTTTCGTGATTAACGGTATTGATGGATTTGACTCTTCAGGCTTTTCCGTCAATAGTGCTGGGGATATCAACGGAGATGGCTTTGATGACATTATTATCGGAGCAGATCGTGCTGACCCTAACGGTAACTTTCGTGCTGGAGAAAGCTATGTGGTGTTTGGTAACGATAATGGGTTTGAAGCCAGTTTAGACCTATCCGATCTCGTATGGCAGCAACGGTTTCGTGATTAATGGTATT
>JAAURB010000017.1 GCA_012033335.1 Oscillatoriales cyanobacterium RM2_1_1 | reverse complement strand
TTTGAAGGGGGCGCTGCCCCCTTCCTGGGGCAAAGCCCCAGACCCCCTTCTATTTGATAATTAATTACAACCATCTACTTATTTAAATATTAGACATTGGCTGAGACAAGATTAGAAGTCAGGCATTAAGGGTTTTTACAAAAAAGTTTTCAGGCCGGGTAAAAAGCTGAAGAGATTATATAGTTTTGAGCTTGGTTTTTGTTAAACGTGCACTTTTTGAATATTCTTATGGCTGTAGATTGACCGATAATATCCATCATTACGTTGTGATTTCTGTCTCAACTATTCTCAACAATATAATCAAGCTTCAAAGGGGTAGTTTTATGTTACGAGAGCAAGAGCGTGCCTACGCATCTCTGAGTCCATTTGAAATCAAAAATAAGCTGATTGAGCTAGCGACTCAAAGACTGTCTGCCGGCTATGAAACCAGAAGCGCCCACATGATGCTGAATGCAGGTCGGGGAAATCCTAACTGGATCGCCACTACGCCTCGGGAAGCTTTTTTCACCCTGGGACGGTTTGTGATCGCTGAGTCCAAGCGGGTCTTTGAAGCGCCAGATCTAGGGGGTATGCCAGAGAAAGCGGGCATTGCTGAGCGATTTGAGATCTGGACAGCCGCTAATAGCAATGAAGCTGGGTTAGACTTTCTCAAATCCGCCATTGACTATGGCGTGAACAGCCTGGGACTGGATCGAGAGGGATTTATCCATGAACTGGTAGACGGCATCATCGGCGATCATTACCCAGAACCCGATCGGATGCTGAGAAATGCTGAAAAAGTCGTTCATGCCTATGTCGTTCAGGAAATGTGCGGCAAGCAACCCCCGGCTGGGAAATACGACATTTTTGCAGTAGAAGGTGGAACGGCGGCGATGTGATACATCTTTAATTTCTTGATGGAAAATAAGTTGATGCACAAGGGAGATACGGTGGCTCTAGGGGCACCAATTTTCACGCCCTATCTAGAAATTCCGGAGATCAACGATTACCAGTTCAAGATTATTGACTTGCTTCCAGACGAAGAAGATGAGTGGCAGTATAAAGCCTCTGAATTGGATAAGCTCAGGGATCCAGCGGTGAAAGCATTTTTCCTGGTGAATCCCGGTAATCCATCTTCCTTTGCGATCCGACCCAGCGCCCTGGAGTACTTCGCCAATTTTGTCAGAACGGAGCGTCCTGATCTGATCATTATTACCGATGATGTCTACGGCACCTTCGTGAATGGATTTCGATCTCTGATGGCGGTTCTGCCCAGTAATACGATTGGGGTTTATTCCTATTCCAAGTATTTTGGCTGTACTGGATGGCGCTTGGGGATTGTAGCGGTTCATCAGGACAATATTTTTGACAAGCGTATTGCTGAGTTACCAGAGGCGGATTGCCAAGCCCTAAATGAGCGCTATGGCAAGGTTTCTCTCCAACCTGAAAAGATCAAGTTCATTGATCGGATGGTGGCTGATAGCCGTCAGATTGCCCTGAATCATACGGCTGGGTTGTCCCTGCCCCAGCAGGTTCAGATGGTGCTGTTTTCAATGCTGTCCTTGATGGACACTGAGGATCGCTATCGTCAGGCCACTTTGGCCATTTTGCAGAAACGTCTTGAGGCTCTCTTCCGGGGAATGGGCCTCGAGTAACCCTAGCGACTTGTATGATTGCTACTATCGCATCCTGGATTTTGAGCTGTGGATGAAAAAACACTATGGCGATGACCTGGTGAACTTTGTCAAAGCCACTTATGAGTCGGTCGATATTGTCTTCCGCCTGGCGGAGCAATTTGCCACGGTATTACTGAATGGTAGCGGCTTTGATGCCCCCGGTTGGTCAGCCCGAGTCTCCCTGGCGAACCTGACTGAAAGTGACTACGAGCAAATTGGTCAAGACTTACATGCGATCGCCAATCAATATGTCAGTGAATGGGAAGCCTCCAAGGCAGGTGCTCAGTGATTGAATGGATTGTTTCAACCTTGCGAGCTCATCCGGAGCTGGCCATTTTTCTCGCTATCGGCATTGGCTATTGGATCGGCAGCCTCAAATTTGGTAGCTTTAGCCTGGGAACGGTGACCGGGACGCTGCTGGCCGGTCTATTGATTGGACAGCTCGGGATTACCATCTCTCCTGATGTCAAATCCGTGTTTTCCTGATGTTCCTGTTTGCGGTGGGCTATGGAGTCGGGCCCCAGTTTGTCCGGGGGATTGCCAGTGATGGTGCGCCCCAAGCCATCTTTGCGGTGGTGATGTGTATCATTATCCTGATTGTTGCCTACGTCTGTGCCTGGTTTGGGGGTTTGGATGCAGGGTTTGGGGCCGGAATGTATGCCGGCTCCCAGACCATTTCGGCCTCGATTGGTCTGGCTACTGATGCCCTGAATGGATCGGGTCTACCCCCCGATGAAGCCAAGAGAATGATAGACGAGATTCCCATTGCTTATGCAGTTTGTTATATCTGGGGAACGGTGGGAACTGGCTTGATTCTGGCTCGAATTGGGCCGTTGTTAACTGGGATTAATCTCGCCGAGGAATGCCAGCGCTATGAGAAAGAGCATTCTCTAGGCGGCCCTGGGGCCGGGACAACTACCGCCTGGCATCAGTTGGAGACCCGTGCTTTTCAGGTGCCTGCCCAGGGTAAAGTGGTCGGCATGCTGAATATTCCGGTAGAGCAGGTCAGGTGAACCTGGTGGTCACTCGCAAGAGCTATGCCGATAGAACCCTGGGAGACTTAGCCCAGCAAGATTTTGCCCGGGGGGTTTATCTACAAAAAATTGCTAGGGGTGCGGCCTCGGTCAGTATTCCAATCCTGAAAAACACCCAGATTCATCGAGGGGATATTCTCACCATTTCTGGTACCCGTTCCCATACCCAACGAGTGGTTCAAGAACTGGGCTACGCGGATCGTCCCAGTAACGTCACCGACATGATTACCGTCGGTTTGGGAATTTTTATTGGAGGCTTATTGGGAGCGATCGTCCTCCCGGTTTTTGGGACACCTCTGACCCTTTCAACCTCTGGAGGAGCTCTGATTGCTGGGTTGATCATTGGTTGGCTGCGGGGGGTCTATCCAATTTTTGGCAACGTCCCCTCCTCAACCCTATGGTTTATGAACAATGTTGGTTTGAATATGTTTATTGCGGTGGTGGGAATTTCCTCTGGGCCAGGATTTGTCTCTGGGATTCAGGAAGCGGGGATCAAGCTATTTCTGCTTGGTCTAGCTGCTACTTCGATTCCGATGTTGATGGCTCCACTGATTGGCAAATATATCTTCAAGTTTGACCCGGCAATCAATCTGGGTTGTTGTGGAGGAGCCCGCACCAGTACTGCTTCAGTGGGAATGGTGGGGGAAGTCGCCAGAAGTGACGTGCCGATGTTGGGCTACACCGTTCCCTATGCCGTGAGTAATACCTTGCTCACCCTTTGGGGCATGGTGATGGTGCTGCTATTAAAGTAGTAGCGTTGACTATTTCTACTGAAAATCGCTGTATACAGCGTTTCCAATGCTGCTGGAGTATGAGAGGTGGCGGCGCGGTGCACCGCCACCTCTCAAATCTGCACCTCATATGATTAGGAATCGCTATAGTATAATCATGGCCCAGGGTTTAAACACTCAATTCCACGAAGTTCTGAGCCGTTAATGAGTGTAGTCCATCTAGGGTCGCCAGTAATTGACCGCCCACCTGAAGTACCGTACTGCCTGCGGCAAACCCGATGGTCAGGGCTGAGAATTGCAGATTATCTCCCAGCCCGATCAAGTCTTCCCCAGGGGTGAAATCCTTAATTACATCAGGACTTTCCCTGAGCTTAAGATCAAAGCGATCGCTCCCTGCTCCCCCGATCAGAATATCTTCACCCAGGTCTCCCATGAGCACATCATTGCCCTGCCGCCCCAGAAGAATATCCTTTCCTCGACCGCCATGGAGGACATCGTCTCCCGTTTGACCCAGTAAACGGTCATCGCCTCCAGCCCCACTCAGGGAACCATTCCCTAGGAGAATATCCCCAATCTCCGTCCCCTGACCATTAAGACTGGTGAGAGTTTGAGGGGCGATCAGTTGAACGGCAAGGCGGGCCTGAATTAGTCCAGAACCACTTTTAAAATCAGTTCCGGGCAGGTCAGCATCAATTGCCGTCAGTTCCAGGACACTACGAATTTCTGCTGGAGTCAGACTATTGGGGCCTCCTGCCGCTTCCAACAGCAACGCTCCAACGGCGGCGGCATGGGGAGCGGCGGCGGAAGTGCCATGGAAATTGGGCAAATCATCCTCATCCTGGTTGCTATCGGAACCAAAGAACGAGGTATTAACGCCATCAGGAGCGATCAAGTTGGGTTTGAGTCGAACTTCGGCAGTTACTAGAGCTTTTCCATTATCCCCAATCAAAATTGGTGTTCCCCCTAGGGAAGAAGAAGCTTTAGCTTTGGGTCTGAAGGTGCCAAACCCAGGAGTGCGATTGTATTCTACTGAGCCAATGGCGATCGCCCCAGCGGCATTGGGATGACCGAAGATGGCCGAGCTATCGTCACCATATTCAAATCTGGCTTGATTCAAGAAGGAAATGTATTTGATTTGACTGGGAGCAGAGGTCTCAATCCGCCTACCAATTAAAAGCTGAAACTGGCTCTGGTCGGTATTGTTGGTGAAAACTAGAGTTTCCAGGGGATCGCCGCCGATATTGACATTGGTACTGGAGGCCACAATATCAGCCTCAGTTAACCGATCCCCAAACTCCCCCTTGACCACAAATACATCCAAATCCTCCGCCGAACCCTGACCCCCTGAGACCGAAGCAAAGGGCTGATTCCATTGCAAAGACAAAGGGCCAAACCGGGACCCAGAGTCCAAGGAAAATTGATTGAAGACATCTACCCCGGCCCCTGGATTAAAGTCGTGGGCTTCATAGGTCACCCCATCAACGGTGAATTGACGATCTGAGTCTGTAAATGAGGCTGCGTAGGATTGTTGAGCGTCATTGCCGACGGCAGAGAAGTAGGTGACTCCCTGATCCACCACCCGATCCACGGCTTGAGCGGCAATGCCATCCTGAAAAAAAGGCTGATTGGTAAAGCCCATGTCATCAACAATGATGTTTGCCCCAGCCCGGTTCAGGGCTTCAATAGCGTCTACCATGTCGGTATTACTAGAGACGCTATAGAACAAGATTTCAGCCCCAGGAGCCAGATCATGAATAATTTGTGCCATGGCTCGACCTTCGTCTTTGCCGCGATCGCCCTCTTTTAAAACTTGAACTGGAGTGGTATAACCCTCAGGATTACTAGTACCTGGAAGGTCGCCATTTTTCACATCATCAGCGGCATGGATAGCTACGTCACTAATATTAAAGCTGTCGGAAATAATACCAATTTTGATGCCGCTGCCTTGAATTCCCAAGGTCTGCCGTACCTGGTCGGTATGCAGAGCGATATCTCCCTGACTGACTCTAACTTTGTCGGTACGAATCGTTGAAGTTGAAGGGCTAACGATAGGGGAATAAAAAGATTGAACCTGGGAAAAAGAACTAATAAATGAGTCAAAACGATTGATGGCTTGGATAAAATTAGACATGTCGATTCTCTCCAGGAAAGGTTTTATAAACCCTGGTCAGTGATAAAAAAGTTAGGTAGAAATCTTTGAAATTGCTTTAAGTAAGCAATTTAAGGTAAGTTTAGAAATCCATAAAAAAATAACTTGTATATTAAAATTCAGGATTTTCTTTTGCGATCGTAGCGCTGACTGAATAGCTAGGCTGATAGTTCTATTATTTCAATTCAACCTTGATAGGTCATCAGTTAGATTACTGAAGTTCAAGACCAATACAGACCTGAATTATGATATAAATAGTGATTATACTGAATAGAGTCCCCACCGAAAGCCGTTCCGGAACGATTTTAAAATATCCGTAATTTAACGGATAACAGTTGTTTGATAAATCTTAGAAAGTTGGGAAATGACCAGATTCAATCTGTGGTCTCTCAAGGTTTGACTGATAATTTACACTGCAAAAAATATCAAACTATTGTTTTCTATTGTTTTCTATTATTTTTTACAGCGTTTTCAATACTGCTGGCGTACAAGAGGTGGCGGCGCACCCCGCCGCCACCTCTCAAATCTATACCTCACCTGATCAGGAATCGCATATTATCTTTTGACTACTGGGCTGCTGGTCAATGAGTGAGGTTTGCTTGTTTGAGCAATCCATTGAAACCCGATGATGCGATGGCAGCAGCACCCGAATCCAGGATGATGCCCTGGGTTGGCTATCCCAGAAGTCGAGGAACAATCCGGCGCACCCGAAACCCAAAATCCTGTTTTCAGGACTGAACCAATCTAATTTCGGGTATTACACTAGAGAAGAGCAACCCACTCCCCTAGTCCTGACCTTCAACCTATGGCAATAATGCCACGCACAAACCATCCATCCAAACGGCTGATCGCCGCCATTGCCATCATCGGACTCAGCAGCCTGGCCCTGATCGCCCACTGGCAGCAAACCAAGAACCGATCCTACAGCATCCTCGATAGCACCCGACTGATCCCAAAAACTGCGATCGCTGCCGCATTCATCGTTCCCAACCCCACTGCCCTCAACTATCTAGAAGACTTCAGCACCCCAGAAGCCCGCACCTGGTTCAACCAAACCCTCATCCCCCTGAAGCAACAAGCCCTAGCCGGAACCAGCCTTAGCTACGACCGAGATCTCAAGCCCTGGATGGGGGGCGTTCTAGTTGCAATCCTGCCCGGAAGCAACCCCACTACTCCTAACCTGATCATGGTGATTGGCATCAAAGACAAGCTGCGAGCCTGGAACTTTGCCCGTCGTTTGAACCAGCAACCCGACTTAAACCGGCAAGTCAGCCAGTATCAAGGCATCAAAATCACCCAATATCAAGAATCCGACCACAAGCAATACCATGTGGCAGTTCTCCAGGATCATTTGCTGATCGCCGCTAGCCGTCAAGCCATCGAGCAAGCCATCGAAAGTACCCAATCCCAAACCTCCCTGGCCACCGTTGAAGGCATCTCCGAACAGTTTCTAGGTAGTGTTGCTGTTCCCAACCCCCTGATCACTGCCTACATCGCCAACTATCCCCAATTTATGGATGTGATCACCAAAGCCACAGAGAAATCACCAGAAAAATCAACAGAGAAACCCAGCCAACCCACCCTCCAAATTCTCACCCAGCTCCAGTCCCTGCAATCCTTAATCTTGGGAATAGGGATCGATTCAGCCGGATTCCGCCTCAAACTCGTCACCCATCTGGCCCCCCGAAATGCCCCTGAGAGCTCTCCGCAGATTCCTCTGCAAGCCAATCAAGGCTCTCAACCTGCCGTCGGTAGACTCCTGGATCGACTGCCCACAGAAACCATTGCCCTGGTGGATCTCCAGGGCATCGATCAAATCTGGTCATACCTCACCACCTCCCCCCCCCATTCTCCCCTGGAAAATCTGGCTGGTCAGGTGCGACAAGCCCTGAAAACGATTAATCTAGACGCGGATCAAGACGTATTTGGCTGGATGGATGGGGAGTTGGCGCTGGGGGCCGTAGCCTCTGAGGAAGGGGTTCTGGCTCCCTTGGGTTTGGGAGGGGTTTTGGTGTTGGAAACTAGCGATCGCACCCAAGCCGAAGACACCCTGGACAAACTCGATCGGGTCATCGGAGAGAGCAGTCCTCCGGTGAATGTGGAGCAACGTACCCTCCGAGGAGTAGAGGTAACCGAGTGGAAAGATCCCCGTCAGGGGACGTTGTTTGGCCATGGGTGGCTTGACGAGGATCTGATGTTTATTGCCTTTGGTGGCCCAGTGGTCGAGGCCATGACGATGATCCCCGAACCACCCCTCCAGGAAAATCCGGAATTTCAGGCCATCAGTCAGGCGTTACCCTATCCCAATCAGGGTTATCTGTATCTGGATGTAGAGGATTTATTGTCCTGGGCGACGGGTTATCTGCTGGCCTCCCCGGCGATCGCTCTCCAACCCAATGTCTTAAGCCTATTAAACTCAGTCCAGGGTGTTGGCCTCAGTACCACCCTCCCGGAACCGGATCGGGCCGAGATTGAGATGTTTTTGTCCTTGAAAGAACAAAAGCAATAATCGATTACAACTTTTGATTACGTCTTTCAGTTACGCCTCTGGCTTGAGCTTTTTCCCCAGGATTTGATTGGTAAGCTTGGGATCGGCGCGACCCTGAGTTTTTTTCATCATCTGCCCCACAAAAAATCCCTGAAGCTTGGTTTTTCCAGCCCGATATTGAGCCAGTTCTTCAGGATGGGCCGCCAGCACCTCATCCACCATTTTCTCAATTTCACCCGTATCTGAGATTTGAATCAGTCCTTTTTGCTCGACTAGAGCTTTGGGGGATCCTCCAATGGTGAGGAGATCAGGCAGAATATCCTTGGCAATTTTGCCGCTGATGGTGCCAGAGTCAATCAGTCCCAGTAACTCCGCCAGGTTTTCCGGGGTCAGGGCAATTTCAGTAATCCCCAGCTTTTCATTTTTCAGGTAGGCGGTAATATCTCCCATAATCCAGTTGGCGACTTGCTTGAGGTCTCCCCCGGCGGCAATGGTGGCTTCATAGTAATGGGCAACCGCTTGATCGTCGGTCAATACCCGGGTGTCATAGGGAGACAAACCCAAGGCTGTTTCGTAGCGATCGCGCTTCTGGGCAGGCAGTTCGGGCAATTCACTGCGCCACTGTTCCAACTGTTCGGGGGCTAGCTCAATCGGGGGCAGATCCGGTTCTGGAAAGTAACGGTAATCGCTGGAGCCTTCCTTGATTCGCATACTGATGGTGCGCTGCGCCCCTTCTTCCCACAGGCGAGTTTCCTGAATAATTTTTTCCCCCGCCTCGATGGCGGCAATCTGCCGCTGAATTTCGTATTCAATGGCCCGCTGAATTGCACTAAAGGAATTCATATTTTTGATTTCTACCTTCGTGCCAAACTTTTCCTGACCCAGGGGCCGCACCGAAACGTTGACATCGCATCGCAGGGAGCCTTCCTGCATATTGCCATCGCTCACCCCCAGATAGCGGACAATCCGGCGAATTTCCTGGGCGTATTCGGCGGCCTCCTGCCCGGAACGGATGTCGGGTTCGGAGACGATTTCAATCAGGGGAATCCCCGCCCGGTTGAAGTCCACCATGGAATAGGTCGATCCAGCGAGACGATCGCTGCCCCCATGGACGAGCTTGCCCGCGTCTTCTTCCATGTGCAGGCGGGTGATGCCAATTGTCTTGCGGATGGCATTGCCCTGTTCATCAACAATCTCGATTTCTACGTGGCCGTGTTCGGCAATGGGCAGATCAAACTGGGATATCTGATAGTTTTTGGGGAGATCCGGGTAGAAGTATTGCTTGCGATCAAACTTGCTGTAGGGAGCGATGGTGCAGTTAAGGGCCAGTCCAGCTTTGACGGCATATTCCAGGACTTTCTGATTGAGAACCGGCAAAACTCCTGGCATTCCCATGCAGATTGGGTCGATGTTGGTGTTGGGCTCGGCCCCAAAGGCTGTGGAGGAGTTGGAAAAAATTTTGGTGGCAGTGCTAAGTTGGCAATGGGTTTCCAGGCCAATGATGGCCTCATACTCAGTTTTACGGGCTGCGGATTTGATCGGGGCGGCAGTTGTCATAGACCCAACTCCTATGATGCAGAATTGGCTCTATTTTAACCTGCTTGAGGGTAGGTGAGGGTGACCTGTCACTGATACTACAAATCTGGCTCTGGAAAAGCGGTTTACTGAACTCCATCTATTTCACCGTCTATTATCTTTAGATTGCGGGCCTCAACCCATCCTATTTGTTTAAGGACGATAGAGTAGGTTATGGAGTGAATAGGGGACAAAACTGCCGTCCTGGCTATTTCCCAGGAGGCCAGATGCCCATACCACAAGGTTTCTATCCTATTTGATAGGCGTTCCCAAATGATTGAAATTGGAGGAATTCAAGTTCCTTTTGCTACCAAAAAACTGATTGAAATTCCAGTCGCCCGTCTACCCACTCAAACCATGATCTCCCTGCCAGTCATTGTAATCAATGGAATCTGTCAGGGGCCACGGCTATGGCTCAGTGCCGCCATTCATGGTGATGAATTGAATGGGGTGGAAATTATTCACCGGGTTTTGCAGTACATCATCCCTGAGCAACTTCGGGGAACCATCATTGCTGTTCCGGTGGTCAATGTTTTTGGATTCATCGAGCAATCTCGATATTTACCGGATCGGCGGGATTTAAATCGCTCATTCCCCGGTTCAAGTCGCGGATCTTTAGCCTCTCGCCTGGCCAATATATTCATGGAAGAAATCGTTAATCAGGCGACCCATGGGATTGACCTGCATACGGCTTCCGCCCATCGGATTAACCTACCCCAAATCCGGGCCAATTTGGATGATCCTCAAACCTATGCTTGTGCTAAGGCTTTTGGAGCATCCATTATGATTCACTCCCAAACCCGGGATGGTTCCCTGCGGCAGGCTGCTACCAGGCAGGGAATACCAGTACTACTCTACGAAGCTGGGGAGGCTCTGCGCTTCAACACCCATGCCATTCGAGTCGGAGTCGCTGGAATTTTGCGGGTGATCGCAACTCTAGATATGTATACATTTAGCGCTCGATTTGCCGCCATTGATCCGATTGAAGTGCGAGAAACCCGATGGGTGAGAGCGTCTCGCAGTGGAATTCTCAAGCTGAAAGTGGCCTTGGGAGATCAGGTATCCCAAAAACAAACCCTGGGAATCATTGCAGACGCATTCGGTGAAACCAGTACTCAACTGCGATCGCCCTGTGATGGTCTGGTCATTGGCAATCAACAAAATCCCTTGGTGAGTCAGGGGGATGGGATTGTGCATCTTGCGGTTTAGCCATCTCAGACATCTCCTACGTCCCCTGCTCCCAACAGCAAAGCAAAGCCTTGAAAAAGAGGGATTTGAATCCTCCAGATGTCCCATGGCAATCTGCCAGGTGTTATAGTTCTATGGACAGCTATAGTGGGCCAATGAAATGTCCTCCATGTCGTGCAACCGACAAACCACAGAACTTGGAAAGACCCACCCAACTTGATCAGCTCAAATGATCGGTTCAAATTCGGTAAATTCTGATATCATCTTTTTGCAACTGTCTTGATGGCTCCCCTGACCCCAAACGCAAAATCACCTCGACGATAGAAATAAAAGTTAAAGTTTTCAAAAGCCAGACTTTTTCCTGGTTTTTGGTAACTTTTTGGTCAGCTTTATTTCAGATTAATTTTCAGTCTTAAGAAGAAAATAAGTATAATGGAGGAATCTAGATAAAAATAAAGTAAGAGTTTATGAGTTCTGTCAAGAAAGAAGTAGAGTCTTTGTTAAAAAACCTACCTGAAGACTGTTCTCTTGAGGATATTCAATATCACTTATATGTTATTGAAAAGTACCGCCAGGGTGTTTCGATTACTGATACGGTTAGAAAAATTACACAGGCAGAAGCAGAAGGTTTATTAAGTAAATGGGTTATCAAGTAGTTTGGTCACCTCAAGCTATTGATGATATTGATGCCATTGCCGCATACATTGCGCGAGATTCCGTCTCCTACGCTGCGGCAGTGGTTCAACGAATTATTGAAGTGACAAGAGATCTCAGTGATAATCCACTCATTGGGGATATCGTTCAGGAATTTGGTGATGAAATGATTCGTGAACAGTTTGCCTATACCTATCGGATTCTGTATCGAATTCAAGATGAAACAGTGACGGTGACTGCCGTGATTCATGGCAAACGGCTACTTAAAATGGAGGTCATGGGGTGAGAATCAATCTTCCGAGAGCATTTCAGGGGATCATGCCAGGGTATGACTAACGGCTTTGAATGGCCTGTCTGATTTCAGCGGCGGTGAGTTGTCGAAGGATGCTCAAACTGAAAGGGGGTTCATCCAATTGATCCAGGTAGGTCGGTGTCAGATAAGCTGCTGCTGCCGAACGGTTCAGTAAGTGTAGATCAAAGAAAGCCAGGGCGATCGCTTGGAGATAGGGATAGGCCAGAGTTGGGTCAGGGCCAATCAATTCGGGGGGGAAAGTACGTCCTCTAGGCTCATCTAGCAACGAAAAATGAGTTCCCGGCTCAACTAGAACCAGATATTTCTCCAGGGTTTTGAGCCAGGTAAATGGCAGAATCTGCTCTGTAACGGCTGGGGTAACATAGTCATTGGTACCACTGATAATCATCACAGGAATCTGGATCTGCCCTAGACCTGTTTCTCCAAACACCAAGCTAGCCAGAGGATTGATGGCGATCGCTCCTTTGACCCGAGGATCGCGAAAATTTGTCTGTTCTCGGGCAATATCAATGGCCTGACATTGCAACAAAGTCGATAGATTCAGGCTAATTCGGCGATTGATAAAGTTCCTACAGCCCTGGGTCAGGGTCGATAGATTGAGCCCTGCCCCTGCCACAGCTAAAGCCGTATATCCCCCAAATGATTGCCCGACCACTCCAACATTTTGAAAGTCAATCTTTCCTGGAAATGCCGGGTCAGTGCGGGATCGCTGCTCGAGTTGGTTGATTAGATCAGTAATGTCCCGGGGACGATTGGCAAATGCGGAGGGATCGGGGGGATTGTCAAATCCATCAAAGAAGCGCTCAAAGCCATTCGCACTGGTTTCAATGTGTTCAGGAAGGGCGACAGCATAGCCATGGGAGGCCAGATGTTGGGCCAGATAAGCAAAGGTTTTCGGATCAGATCCTAATCCATGGGAGATGATAATCAGAGGAACTGGATAATCGGTTTGAGGGAGGTAGAGATAAACGGGGGAAGGGCGATCGCGGCGAGGGTTTTGAAAGCTCCAGGTCAGCTCTTGCCAGGGAAAACGGCCAAAACCACTCAGGTCAGGCAGTGGGATGGGGCTGTCACTTGCCGATTCATCCTGACTTTTTTGTTGCTGAATCCAGGTCAAAATCTGCTGATCTTCCACCACAATACTGAGGACATCATTGAGTAAGTCAACACTAAACTTTAGATCAACCCGAATACTTTGACCCGGAAATTCCTCCAATAGCCCCAGTAAGGTTAGTCCTTCCGGATGGTTGGCGGCTTGACGGACAGCCTGTTTTAAAGCCTGATCACCGTTTTCATTTGTCTCCGTTTTGAGCACCCGACCTACCCGCTTGAACAGTAAATTTCCGGTCGGGGAATCGATAATCTGTTCTACACTCCAAGGGGTAGCATCCAGAGGGGTTGTGAGCAGCTCTCGTACCTGTTCTCCGTTTTCCAGTTGTAGCAATCTGCCATAGAGCGCCAAAACTGGAGTGGCTTCACCGACCTGAGCAAATCGGCTTAAATCCGCAACCTCAACAGCGGTTTCAGCAGAACCATAATAAATCACAATCTCCTCGGCTCCCCAGCCCGGTCTAGTCATCAATTCCAGTGAATATAGGCTTGTCCCTAACGTTGCGGTTTGAACTAACCGGACTATCCAGGGGGAAATCATAGGGTTCTATCGATTGATTACAGGTTCAGAGAGAATTAACCGATTGTTTTGAAAGACTTGAAGTTGAGAGGGATTAATCGTGTAGGTCACGTCACCATTAGTCGCATAATAGGTTCCGTCGCCTCCGCTGCTGACTCCAAAGACATTAATTTGCTGACCACTGCTTTTATCCACTCCGCGATAAAATACACTGCCATCCGCTGCCCCACAGATATAAGCAAAAAAGTTTGGCGTTTCATAGGCTTCAATCACCTCAGCCCGAGGACAACCGGACACGAATTGAGCCAGGGTAAAGGTCGATTGATCCGAGGGTAGAGATTGAGCGTTGATGGCTTCAGGGCCCAATAGGCCCAAGCTGCCAAGACTGGCCCACAAAGCAATTCCCCAAACCAGGGCAGGCTGCTGGATTGACATCTGGCTAGATTTCTGACAAGACTGTAATACCATCATTTCACCGCTCCAAAACTAGACTTGCATCCAACCCATTCTAGTCAAATGCCAGGGGCAATGTCCCTCTAGCGGTAACACGGATAGCATTCGGTTCAGAGTTGTTGCGGAGGCGCTAAACCCCTAAAATCTGGCGCAGATGCTCAAATTGTTGGGTTTGTTGCTGCTTGGTTGCGGTGAGTTGGTTGAGTTCCTGGGTTGCGGTTTCTATCTGCTGACGCAGTTCATCCCACTGATTCTGAACCGGTTGTAACATTTCCTGATAGAGGATCACTTGACCTAAGCATTCAGCCGCTCTACGGCTTTTTTCGATCCAATTCTGCTCCTGAGCATCCAGAGTTTGTTGTTGCTGCGTCTGATCGGCAAAATAACGGTCAACCTTGGCTTGGGCCTGGGCGATCGCCCCCTGGAGGGTTTGTAATTCTGTTTCGAGGGCTTGGAGTTCCTGTTGTTGCTGCTGCTGTTGTGTGTTGAGATTAGCCAGTAAAATTTCAAAGGTTACAGGGCCATCTCCGGAAGACTTCCCCTGCCGCCGCCAGAGGACAGCTTGATATTGATTCAGGGTTGCTTCCCGTTCCCTCAGAGTTCGACGCTGCCCTTCAACGGTGCGATTGAGCATTTCATAGGCATCCTGTTCCTCGGCCAGCTCAGTTTCTAGTTGCGATCGCTCCTGGGCGGAGATCTGTTGAATTTTGGCCTGAAGGGTAGCAATTTCCTCCTGCTTAGACTTCAGTTCCTCTTCCTCGTCTCCGACTAGGCGTTTTCCCTTCTCCCATTCCTGACGCAGGGTATCCGCTTCTTTTTGTAGCTGCTCCATCGCCATTGATTCCAGGGCCTGGATGTCAACCGTCACCGGGGTTGCTTCGTGCCCGCCCTGGCTGGCCAATTGCTCAAGGTTTTGCATCAGGACTTGCCGAGCTTGAATCTGAGTCTGAAGGGTTTGTTGCTGGCTTTGCTGAGCCTGAAGCTGATTTTGCTGAGCGTTGAGGTTGACTTGACTTTGCATCAGGTTAGTCTGGGTCGTATGCCATGCCTGGCGATGACTTTGCAGCATTTGACGGATTTCCTCAGCCTCTTGCTGGAGTTGATTGGCATCCGTTTGTTTGGCCTGAAGCTGATTCCAGTGAGTCTGAAGCAGGGTCTGACCTGCTTCTAGCTTTTCGCAGGCTTGCTGGATCTGCTCTTGCAATGTTTCCAGGGGAATCGGGTTGATTTGAGTCAGGGTGGTTTGAAGGGCTTGGGCTTGGTCGCTATTAAAACTGGTGGAAGTTTGCAGTTCTGCTTGCCGGGCTTCTATCTCCTGAAGTTGCTGTTGTAGCCGACTCTGGGTCGCGGCAATTTCTTGACGGGCCTGATCAAGCTCCGAGCGCAGGCGATCGCTTTCTTCCTGAGCCAGCTTGATCTCCTGCCGCTGTTGAGCCAACTGTTCAAACTCTGCCTCAAGTTGTTCCACCTGGTCGCGCTGGGCTTCCATTTCCATCTCGCGGCGATTCAATTCCTGGCTCTGATAGGTCAGGGATTCTTTCCACTGTTCAATTTCTTCCTGCTGAGTTTTGAACTTCTCCTGGAGCCGAGAAAATTCCTGGAGAATACTAACCAATTGGCGAGCTGCATCCTGAATCCGCTGTACCTGCTTACCAGCATTAAGATCAACTAAAACCAGGGCTCCTTCTTTAAAATTGCCTGCATCTTCAGCCGGAACTACATCATCCCCTGGGACGGCAACCCAGTTATTCTCGCTGCGTTGACAGGCCAGAAGCTTTAACTCAGATCGACCGCCACCTAGACCAAAACCACTTTTCTGCTTTTGTACTTCCGCTAAATAAAGCACTGCGACTGTCCTCGTGAGGTGTTTCAGTTTGATTGCTAGGTCAATGATTCAGTTCTCACTGTAGCACCTATGCTCCTGCTCAATTCTAGCCTACAGCCAGTCATCCAACGTAGACCACTTAACCTAATAATGCTGCAATCTTACCAAATTCATTCGATTGAAGTAGACTCTACCCTGAAGAATATAGGCAATTCCTGAGAATCTCATGCAAAAAGCTGATAACGAAACTGAAACCGGAAAAATGAAATCTGAAAAACCGATCAGGTTGCTAGCGATAACACATTACAATAAGGGAAATAGGGTAGTTTGGAGTATAGAGGGATTAGGAGGCAGCTTGCTCCATGCAAGGCTCTTTAAGTGAAATTGATATTCGGAGTATTCTGCAACTGATTGAGCTGGGCCAGCGAACAGGAGAGCTCATGGTTGAAGCCTATACTCCTTCACCGAACGGGACAACGGCACCTGACTATTCTCAGCGGTTCCGGGGGCCTTGCTGGTTGCTATTTTGTTTGAATGGCCAGATTATCTACGCGGGTCAAAGCGAAAATAGTCTTTCTCGTCTACGGGACTATCTTCATCGCTATCACCTAGAGACCGTACTCGATCAGCTTGAGGTTCCGGCCTTGGCCACTGTCAACGCCCTGGAATATGGATATCTCTGGGTTTTATTGGAGAAAAATATGATTACTCCAGCTCAGGGTCGCAGCATTATCCACAGCATGATTCAAGAAACCCTATTTGACTTATTGAGTCAGCACCAGGGAGGATTTATTTTTGAACTAGGCCCACCCCTAACCCCTCAACTGACCACCCTGGAAATCAGCTCCTTACTGGCCAAAATTATGCGGCAGGTGCAGGAGTGGAAAACATTTCATCCTTATATTCAGTCTCCCAATCACTGTCCTTCAATTCCCGACCGAGATCGATTGCGGAAGACCGTAAAACCCAGTGCGTTTGAAACCCTGAGTCAGTGGGCTGATGGGGAAACTTCATTTCGACAGATTGCCCGGTATCTGAACCGAGATGTAGTGACAGTCACCCGGGCAATCTATCCTTTTGTTCAACAGGGATTGGTTCATATTTTAACCCCTGACCTGGCTCCTGATATCCCGATTCAATCCAAGCGCCAATCAAAACTTAGTTCTTCTGTCGCGGTCAAAACCCCCCGGATTCTCTGTATTGACGATGATTCGGTTGTGCGGGAGATTGTAGAGACGACTCTACACCAGCGGGGCTACGAAATCAAGACCGTTGGGCATCCCCTAGAGGCCATTACCGTAGCCTTCCAGTTCAAACCCGATTTGATTCTCTGCGATATTGTGATGCCCGATCTCAATGGTTATGAGATCTGTGCAATGCTCCGCAGCTCCACCGCTTTTCGGCAGACTCCCATTGTGATGCTGACAGGGATTGATGGATTTATTGACCGGCTTAAAGCCCGGATGGTTCATGCCTCCAACTACCTCACCAAGCCCTTTGGTGAGCACGAACTCCTGACGTTGGTTGAGGCCACGTGGGTTCCTGGAAACCTAGCCCTCTCTCGCCTGATCCGCTAAAAGCTCTTGAAACTCATTCATTAACTCCTGATCCTCCTGAGACAGAATCTTTCTCAGTGAATGAATCAGTGAATTGATCTTCAACAAATTTGGGTATACTTGAGTCAAATAATACCATATTATTGTAGCCGAGCTTTATTGTGGTTCTAGCCTGGGGTTCAGTTGATTGTTCACGTAATCAGCAGACTGCAACTCTCTGATTGATAGACTCTTCTGCTCTATTCCAGCTGAGCTGGCTTGGCCCGAATCGACTCATTTCAACAAAATTATGAGTAAAGTTATGGTAGTTGAAGACAGTGTGACTCAGCGGGAGATGATCTCTAATCTCCTCAGGGACAGTGGTTTGCAAGTCACTGTTGCGAGTGATGGGGTAGATGCCCTAGAGCAAGTCCAGAAGCACTGTCCAGATTTAGTTGTGCTTGATATTGTGATGCCTCGGATGAATGGGTATGAGTTGTGTCGCCGACTAAAATCCGATCCCAAAACCCAGAATATTGCCATTGTCATGTGTTCATCGAAGGGGGAAGAGTTTGATCGCTACTGGGGGATGAAACAGGGGGCAGATGCCTATATTGCCAAGCCATTTCAGCCGACTGAGTTGATTGGAACCGTTAAACAACTCTTACGAGGATAGGGGAAGCCATTATGGTCGGGAATCCTGACTTTCTCACTGGTCAAAATCCTGACAGCCCAGAGTTTCAGGAATTAGAAACCCCAGAGGGTGAATTGCATCTGCGGTTTTTTATTCCCTCTCGATTTGAGCTGGCTCTGCCAGCAACAGGGATCAAGGAGGTGATTTCTCAATCTCCAGATCGGATGACTCCAATCCCTAATGTTTCTCCCTTGCTGTTGGGAACCCTCAATATGCGAGGTCGGGTTATCTGGGTCGCTGACCTGGGTCAGTTTTTGGGGGATAGTGTGCCGCTGAATACCGATCGCACAGAAATCCGGGTGATCGCCATTGAAGATCAGGATATTATTCTGGGGTTCGCCGTCGATGATATTAATGAAATTGCCTGGTTATCCCCTGAGAAGATGCGATCGCCCACTCAAATTCCGGACAATATGGCTCCTTTCATTAGAGGAGAGTGGGACATGGGGGAAGGTCAAAAACCCCTGCGCCTCCTCGAACCGATCTCAGTTTTAAGGTCGGCCCGATGGGCTGCATGATCAATATACTCTGGGCGAGTTGATAGAGTTGCAAAGAAACATAAGATAAAGTGAACTAAAGACTAACTAAAGCTCCAATTTTATTTCTAAACTTGTATAGCCAGATTCATTGTTGTTAAACGCTAAGTTGTTAAACGCTAAGAACTAAAGGGGAATTGACCATGGCACCGAGTGTAAACTTCAGACAAGAATACGAACAAACTGAAAGGGCTTACACCGATGGAGACTATGAGAAAGCGGCGGCCCTCGTCTATCAGTTGGTAGAGGATTATCCTGAAGATCCCTCGGCTCGCTTGCTCTGCGGTCACATTTATGGCTATGGTCTCCAGCAGTACGATGTTGCCAAGCAGCAGTATCTGGCTGTTCTAGATTTGACAAAGGATTCGGAGCTAGTTGAGCTAGCTCATCAGTCTATTGAAGTCACAGAGCAGTATTTATCTGATTCGGATTTGGTGTTATCTGGCGAGGATCCCCCTACAGACGAAATCAACGCTTCCCTGGAGGACTCTGGCTTAGATGACTATAGCGCCGGGAACCTACTCGGAGATGGCTTAGATGATGATGATGCTATTGTCGATACATTTTTGGAAAGCCCTGAGTTTCAGAGCTTCAATGGGGAAGCTCAAGACCTGGAATATGAGGAAGCTGAGTTAAATAGCCTCCTGGATGAGTTACCCGAACCCGATCTGGCAGATATTGGGCTAGAGGATGATATAGGTTTAGAAGAGCTGGACTTTACTGGGGCGGTGATGGATTCTCGGGCGATCGCCGGAGCCGAATTATCCCCGGAGAATACCTTGGGCTCTTCCGGATTGGACTTCCAGGATGCTGATGTCGATTTTGAACTGGATCATTCCTCCACCGGCTCTCTAGAGGTTGATGACGTACTTGAGATAGATTGGGATGATGATGAGTTGAATCTCTCCCTGGAGGCCGACTCTACTGCAGCCCTAGATGAAAGCCCAGTAGTGATCAATCCTTTTGCCAACGTTGAGACAAGTAATACAAATAATTATGAGACTAATCAAGGGCTTGAGGAGGATCTACTTGAGGAGGATTTGGAGGAAATTGACGATGTTAATACCCAGCTTGAGTTCTCAAGCGACGAAACGGAGGCCGTTCCAGTCATCAATGATGCTGAGTTTGATGCCGATGATCTGCTTGAAGAGCTGAATCTCTCTGGCAATTTGCTGGAAGAGGAGACAACGGAACCGGAAAATCATCAATTTGAATGGTCATCTGATCAGGACTCTGAGTGGAATGAAGCGGATTTGGGAGCAGATTTGGGATTAGAACCGTCTGTTGGAGTTGATGTACCCCTCCCCGTAGCCAGCTCAGTACAACACCCGGTGCATTCGGCTTCAGCCAGTGCTGTTGCCTCCATGGAGGAGGATCTAGATGATATTTTCTCGACTCTGGATGCTCCTATGGAGTTTGATAGCGATTTAACGGTTGAGTCGGAGTCTGCCTATTCAAACAATGGCAAATCAAACCTAGCAGAGTCAGATCTTGATTTTGATATGGATTCCTTTGACCTGGATCTCGACGACCAGCCTGATAACACCCAGAGGCCAGAAGAGATTGACACGATGTCCATTCCCTTACCTGCAGCAGAGTTTCAGTCCTATGCTGAGGATGAGGATGAGTTTGATGAAGTGTTTACCTTTGACGATGAGATGTCGAATGGGTTTGACTCTGACGAATATCAGCCAGTCAATGATCTGTCGGGGAATCACCACTCCGGTAATAATGCTTTGGAATTGCCTGACGATTCTGATTTCTCCGCCGGATTTGATTTGCCAGTAAACCTAAAATCCAACGCCGACGGGTATGAATCCAGAGTTGGGGTTGATAGTGATTTTTTAGATGACTTTGGGGAGTTTGAGGACTTTTCTGAAGAGAGCTTTGCGGAAAATGGGTTTGATCATCTGGCATCATTTGAAGATGATAGTGTGGGTGAAAATTTTACGTCAGGTGATGATGATACTTCTGGCTTCGATGATGAAGATCTTGATTTGGAAGTAGCTTTCACCACGTCACCGAGTGCGATTGGTTCGGATACCTCTGCCATCACAGGGGATGAATTGTTTAACTCAGCGGCGGAACGAGAGGCGGTGGTGTCCTATGGTGCCCACGATGATGAGCCGATAGAAACCATGTTGACGGTGGAGCAAGGGCCATTTGCAGCGTTCCTGGAGAATGCTCCCTTGAAAACCAAGTTTTTCTATACTGCCATTGGTACAGGGCTGGCTTCGTTGATCTTCGTTGCTGTGACATTCTGGGCTTACGCCGACACGGTAGCCAAACGCCAGGATAGAGAAGTATTCTACCAGGTACGCAATGCTGGAACCATGATGACTCTGGTGGCGGGGGTGACTGGATTTTTGACCACTTGGGGGTTGGGCAGTATCGTCTCCCGCCAAGTCGGCAAGGCAACTAACAACCTCCAGTCCCAGTTTGATGCGATCGCCCACAACAATCTCAAAGCTCGAGCGACGGTCTATGCAACGGATGAATTCGGTCAGATGGCCAGTAAGTTTAACAATATGGCCCAGTTTGTAGAAACAACGACCTATGAAGCCCAGCGCAAAGCCGATGAACAGGAAGAAGCCAAGGAAAACCTCCAGCGCCAAGTAATTCGGCTCCTAGATGACGTAGAGGGCGCGGCCCGGGGAGATCTAACGGTTTCGGCGGAGGTGACGGCTGATGTATTAGGGGCGGTGGCCGACTCCTTCAACCTGACCATTCAGAACCTGCGGGAAATTGTGGTTCAGGTGAAACAGGCTGCTCGTCAGGTGAGTCAGGGATCAACCGACAGTTCGACGTTTGCCAAGGACGTTGCTGGGGATGCCCTGCGTCAGGCAGAGGAATTGGCGGCGACCCTCAACTCAGTTCAGGTGCTAACGGATGCGATTCAGCGGGTTGCAGACAGTGCCCGGGAAGCAGAGGAGGTGGCCCGCTCCGCTGCTGCCGTGGCAACTAAAGGGGGAGAATCCGTTCAAATGACGGTTTCTGGAATTCTCAAGATTCGAGAAACCGTGGCTGAAACCACTCGGGAGGTGAAGCGTCTGGCGGAATCGTCCCAGGAGATTTCGAAAATTGTGGCGATTATTTCTCAGATCGCCTCCCGAACCAATTTACTAGCGTTGAATGCCAGTATTGAGGCGGCACGGGCGGGAGAAGCGGGTCGAGGATTTGCCATTGTGGCTGATGAGGTACGGCAGCTAGCGGATCGTTCGGCTAAATCCTTGAAAGAAATTGAACAAATCGTCATGCAAATCCAGAGTCAAACCAGCTCGGTAATGATGGCAATGGAAGAAGGCAACCAGCAGGTAATCGAAGGAACCCGGCTGGCCGAACAGGCCAAGCGATCCCTCGATGACATCATTCAGGTGACAAACCGGATTGACGTTTTGGTGCGTTCAATTACGGCAGATACAGTTGAGCAAAACGAAACGGCCCGTGCCGTTGCTAACGTGATGCAAACCGTTGAACATAGTGCTCAAGAAACATCCCAGGAGGCCCATCGGGTTTCCTCTGCCCTGAGCAATCTGGTGGGAGTTGCCCGAGACATGTTGACTTCCGTTGAGCGTTTCCGAGTTGATGCCACAGAGCGCAAGTAACTGTTTAGAATGGACAGGTAGAGCGTAGAGCAAATCCACCCTAGATGAACCGTAGCGAGGCGTGCCATGCAGGTTGAACAACAGCAGCGAATCATGGGCTACTTTATCGAGGAGGCTAAAGATCACCTCGATACGATTGAGCAAGGATTGCTGAATTTACAAGCCACAATTGAAGATCCGGACTTACTATATGAGGTCTACCGGGCCGCCCACTCTGTCAAGGGGGGAGCGGCAATGTTAGGACTCAACAGTATTCAAACTACTGCTCACCGCCTCGAAGACAGTTTCAAGATCCTCGAAAAAGTCCAGAATAAATCCAGGGTTCAGATCGATCAAAAACTGGAGTCGTTGTTTCTAGAAGTTTCAGATACCCTGAAGGCCCTGATTGATAGCTTATCGAGTCCCTACGGTTTGACCGAAGATGTGGCCCAATCCCTGCTCAAGGAAGTTGAACCAGTGTTTCACGGTCTCCATGTCCATTTGAGTAGACTAGCCAAACAACACGATCTATCCCTGACGGAGCTCGATTTGCCCCCCGCTCTGGTAACCACTGCCGCCGTTGACACTCCTCCCCCTGAAACTCCTGCGGAAGACAGCCCTCAAATCTTCTTTTTTCGGACTCAAGTGCCGGAACAGCTACGGGAAATCTTGCAATTATTCAAGCAACCCGATACCCCCCGGAACCGCCGAGAACTTCGGGACATCTGTCAGGTTCTGGCCCAACGGGGAGGAACCTTTGGCTTGTCTCATTGGTCGAACTGTGCTCAGAAAGTCGCTGCTGCCATTGCCAATTCCCAAAATAGCTATCAAGTATTGGCTCCTGTCGTCATCCGTTCCCTCAAGCAAGCTCAGGAACTGGTACTAACCGACCGGGAGTCAGAAATCAAAGTTGAAGCTGTACTGCAAAATTTGATCGCCAAGCCAGCTAAAGGATCAAAAGCGGGCTCCCAGCCCATTGAGAGTGATGCTTCTTTCGAGAGCGATGCGTTCGAGACTAATGTCTCGAAGCCTAAAACCTCAGCTCGCTCTGGCACTGCCGCTGCCCAGGAAGACTTCCCTCTCTCAGCCATTCTGGATAATTTGCCGTCAGCGGATGCAGCTCTGGATTCTGTGAACAGACTGGCTCCAAAAGGGCCGGAGATCGCCCCAGAAGAGCTTAAGAGTCTGGCGGATTTGTTTGAAGGGAAAGACGCAATGGGGGACAGTTGGGGCCGTAATACGACTGAGGTGACTCCGGAAGTCACCTCCAGTAATCGCCTTGCCACCACCGTTGACCCCAATCAAGAGTTTCTGGATTTGTTTGGGGAGGATATGGACTTGGAGACCGAACCTCAACGGTTTAACTCTGCGGCATCCCTCTTAGAACCGTTTGCCCCTTCCAATCCCGTAGGCAGAGGATTAACTGACCTTGATGACCTGCTAGCCATCGGCGGAACTTCCAGTCTGGGCTCTGATGCCACCCTGGACGAATTTTGGGAAGATGCCTCACAGCCCATGGATCTAAGTGGAATGGTCGATTCTAGCCTCAGTTCTGTGCCGTTGTTTACCCCAGAGCAGCCAGCGGTGATTGAGCAGTCTGAAGCTCCTAATACCGCCTCAAGTGAAGACTGGTTTGAGCAATTGGTGAGTGGAGATTTAGAGACTGACATACCTTCCCTGTCCTCAAGTACAGCTACTCAATCGTTTAGCTCGGAGGATCTCTTCAGTGAGTTATTTGGGAATGAATTATCTGAGAGGGATGAGGGCGAAACCCCTCAACCTATCGGGGTCTCAGGGGACTTTGAAAACTTAGATGAGCTGCTGGGTCAAACTGAGGATAATCAGAGTGGGACAGCAGATACGGATCTATTCTTTGATTTAGATGCAGTCCTCGAGGAAGACGAAGCCGAGGCTAATCAGGAAGATGTAGAATTTGCTGACTTAGAAAAACTCCTGGGAGATGAAGGTCAAGCTGTAACCAAATTCTCTATCGGTCGTTCTCGGGCTGTCACCAAGACTCAGCGCCTCTATGAACCCACAGCCAAAGTTCCGGTGAAGCAGTTAGACGACCTGAGTAACCTGATGGGTGAGCTGGTGGTCAACCGTAACAGCTTAGAACAAGACCAGGAACGGATGCGCCAATTTCTGGATAATCTGCTCGATCAGGTGGCCCTATTAAGTGATGTGGGTCAACGGATGCAGGATTTCTACGAGCGATCGCTCTTGGAGATTTCCTTGCTCTCCAATCGCAAAGCCTCGTTCTGGAGTACAGCTTCTCCCAGTCGCACCCTTGAAGAATCTACGCCCCATGGCAGTGAGTTTGAGTCAACAGAGCTTGACCGATTCACTCCATTCCACACCTTATCCCAGGAAATTATTGAGCTGGTGGTCAGGGTTCGGGAATCTACGGCTGATATTGAGTTTTTGGTGGAAGAGGCCGATCAAGTCACCCGACAGTTGCGGCAGATTTCAACTCAGCTTGAGGAGGGATTGACCAAAGCCCGGATGGAGTCATTCTCCCAGGAAGCTGATCGACTCAAGCGACCCGTTCGAGATATTGCGATCAAGTGCGGCAAGCAAGCGGAACTGATCGTAGAAGGACGGGACACCCTAATCGACAAAATGCTCCTGGGCAAGCTTCATGATCCCCTAATCCATCTGATCAACAATGCAATTACCCATGGCATCGAAACTTCTGATGTTCGGGTTGCAGCCGGAAAGCCCCCCATGGGGAAAATTGTGCTCCGGGTCTTCCATCAAGGCAACCAAACGGTACTCTCTGTTTCCGATGATGGGGCGGGGATCAATACCGCCAAAGTCAAAGAGAAGGCCATGAGAAAGGGGCTGATCACGACGGAACAGGCTAAGGCGATGTCAAATATTGATGTCTATGAGTTACTGTTTCATCCCGGATTTAGTATGCGGGATCAGGCCGATGAATTCGCAGGTCGTGGGGTGGGAATGGATGTGGTTCGCACCAGTTTGACGGAGGTACGGGGGTCAATCACCACGGACTCTGCTGTCGGTCGAGGCACAACTTTTACCATTCGATTGCCCCTGAATATGAGCATTTCCCGGGCCCTGTGTTGTATCAGCGATCGCGCCCGGGTGGCCTTCCCCATGGACGGGGTGGAGGATATGATCGATGTACCTCGGGAGCAAATTCGCACTAGCCAGGATGGCAAGCAAACCTTAGAATGGCGGGGAACTCGACTGCCCTTCCGCCATCTGCGGGATCTATTGGTCTATAACCGTCATCTGGGCCGGGGAAATGTTTACGGCGCGCATATGGACGATGACATGATTTCTGTAATTGTGTTGCGTTCCGCTGGCAGTTACCTGGCGGTTCAGGTCGATCAGGTGCTGGTGGAACAGGAAATCGTCATCAAGCAATTGGAAAGTCCAGTTCCCAAACCGACTGGGATTGCAGGAGCAACGGTGCTGGGAGATGGTCAGATTGTTGCCATTGCTGATGTTCTAGAGCTGATTGATCTGGCTATGGGCCGTATCCGCCGCGACAGTGCCGGAAAACTCTGGCAGAGTGAACCGCCCATTCTCCAAGCCCGTCCTCAGAAGTCTGAACCGACGGTCTTAATTGTTGATGACTCCATTACGGTGCGATCGCTGCTGTCCATCACCTTTGAAAAGTCTGGCTACCGGGTGGAAGAAGCCCGAGATGGCAAGGAAGCCTGGGAAAAGCTCAAGTCTGGTTTGCCCTGTGACCTGGTTTTCTGCGATATTGAAATGCCTCGGATGGATGGTTTAGAGCTGCTCTCCCGGATGCAAAAAGATCCGGTGCTCACGGAGCTACCCATTGCCATGTTGACCTCCCGGGGAGCAGATCGCCATCGTCAGATGGCCTATCAGCTTGGGGCCAGGGGTTACTTCACCAAGCCCTATCTGGAGGAGCAATTGTTAGAGGCCGCCCAGCGAATGCTCAAGGGGGAAATTATTGGTAAAACCACCCCTAGAACCTCTGCAACAACGGTTTAACCAGACAGCCAAATCATCTCAATTGAATGGCGATCAAATCACTGAATAAGCAATAAATTAAATATTTAAGGCTTCCTTCAAACTTAATCGGTCATTTCGGTGAGATAATAGCGCTCGGATCAATCTAACCAATTGCCCAACTGTGGCAATTTATTCTTTACTCAATGGAGTTAGCGCTATGGGATTTTTAGGTAAGTTATTCGGCAAGAAAGAAGAAGAGAAAGCAGCCAAGGCAATTCCTAACACTTCAGTCAAAGCAACAGCAGCTAAAAATAGCATCGATCCTGCCAAGGTCGGCTTAGATGGTTCATTTGATGAAAGTGGACTGGCTAAGCGAGTTGCCAAGGCCCTTGATGATGCGAATGTTTCTGATAATGTTGGTCTGTGGGTTGCTCAAAGTGGCAATACGGTAGTTTTTAAGTACAATCCTGATGCTGAGCCGATGCTAGAAAAAGCCAAGCAAATTGCCATGACGGTGGAAGGGGCAGGTTCCGTTCGAACGGAACCTAATTCTTAGGTTGTGACCCTGATCTGTGACCGTTACTCAGGATCGTTCTCAGGGGCTAGAATCAAATAACATCAATTTTCTGGGGGCGCTCTGCGTCCCCAGAAAGTTGTCCTGGTTCAAAATTAGCTTTGATCAACTCAACTCATCCCTTCAGGCACCACAAAATTCACCAGTTTCCCCGGCACTACAATTGTCTTTTTAATCTGCTTGCCTTCTAGATGTTTTTGAGCGATCTCTGAACCCGTCGCCAATTGTTCTAAGGTATCTTTATCCGCCTGGGCTGGAGCCTGAATCGTACCGCGAGTTTTACCATTGATTTGAATCACCAATGTAATTTCATCTACAACCAAAGCCTCCGGGTCAAAGTCTGGCCAGGATTGCAGGTGAATTGAGTGGGAATTTCCTAAATTGGCCCAGAGTTCTTCGGTGATGTGGGGAGCAAACGGAGCCAGCAACTTTAACAGGATCTCAATTCCCTCTCGATAAACCCAGGACTGCCGACAGGGTGAGTCTGTTAGAGCATTACTCAGCTTCATCATCTCCGAGATTGCCGTGTTGAACTGATAGTTCCCCGCCAGATCCTCGGTAACCGCCTGAATTGCTGTGTGAAGCGCCCGTCGCAGGTCTTTTTCGGATTTGGTCAGGGGTTTGGGACTCCTGACTGTGGGGGAAGATTGATCCCGGGCGAACTCCTCCACCAACCGCCAAATCCGGTTGAGAAAGCGAAATTGTCCTTCCACATCAGCCCCATCCCATTCCAGATCTTTTTCCGGGGGGGCTTTGAATAAAATGAACATCCGAGCCGTATCAGCGCCGTATTTGCCCATGACTTCCAGGGGATCAACGCCGTTGTATTTAGACTTGGACATTTTCTCGTAGAACCGCTCAAGGATCTCTCCGGTATTGGGATCAATGGGATTCTCCTCGTTCACCCCTGCCGCTGGAATATACTTACCAGTTACTGGATTTTTGTAAGTGATTCCCTGCACCATGCCCTGAGTCAGTAACCGCTGAAACGGTTCATCACAGGTGAGCAAACCGGATTTAGCGGCGTGACCCGGAACATTTCTAACCGGATAGTCCCGCAGCACCTTGGTAAAAAATCGGGAATAAAGCAGATGTAGAATCGCATGTTCGATCCCCCCGACATACTGATCCACCGGCATCCAATCATTCGTAATGGCTGGATCAAATACCTGATAGGAGTTCTGGGCATCAGGATACCGGAGAAAATACCAGGATGAATCAATGAAAGTATCCATCGTATCCGTTTCCCGTTGGGCTGGAGCGCCGCAACGGGGACAGGGAAGATTGAGCCAATCCGTCACCTGGGCCAGGGGAGACAACCCCCGCCCGGAAAATTCTACATTTTCTGGGAGCTTAACTGGTAAATCGGTTTCTGGTACGGGAACTGCCCCACAGTCAGGGCAGTGAATGATCGGAATAGGCGTGCCCCAATACCGTTGCCGGGAGATCAGCCAATCCCGCAAACGATACTGCACCCGGCCCTCACCGTAGCCTTCATCCTCAGCATATTCAATTACTTTTTGTTTGCCCAGGGTAGATTGTTCCCCGCTAAAGGGGCCAGAACTGACCATGATTCCCGGTTCTGTGTAGGCTTCGGTCAACTCATCAAGTTCATCATCGGCCACAATCACTTGCTTGATGGGGAGGCCATATTGTTGGGCAAAAGCAAAATCCCGAACATCATGGGCTGGAACTCCCATCACTGCCCCTGTACCGTACTCATAGAGTACATAATCGGCAATCCAGATGGGAATTTCCTGATTGTTAAATGGGTTGACTACCTTGCCCCCCGTCGGCACTCCCCGTTTGGGTTTGTCCTCCGCCGTTCGATCCATCTCGCTCTGTTGAGCCACGGCTTGAATAAATGCCTCAACAGTGGGCTGCTGTTCGGGAGTCGTCACCTGGGTTACTAATGGATGTTCTGGGGCTAGAACAAGGTAGGATACCCCGTAAACCGTATCCGGACGGGTGGTAAACACCGCAATCTTTTCCGTCAGACCCACCACCGGGAACTCCAACTGCACCCCAACAGATTTGCCAATCCAGTTGGCCTGCATCAATTTCACCCGTTCGGGCCAGCCGGGAAGTTGGTCTAAATCTTGGAGCAATTCTTCAGCGTAGTCGGTGATTTTGAAAAACCACTGACGCAGGAGTTTGCGCTCTACGATCGCCCCGGATCGCCAGGAACGCCCTTCACTATCCACCTGCTCATTGGCCAGAACCGTCTGATCAATTGGATCCCAGTTGACAGCGGCCTCTTTCTGATAAGCCAGCCCAGCCTGGTAGAACTGCAAGAAAATCCATTGAGTCCAGCGGTAATAGTCAGGGGAACAGGTAGCGACTTCCCGCTCCCAATCAATGGAAAATCCCAGCTTCTGCAACTGTTCCCGCATTTGGGCAATGTTTTGATCAGTCCACTGGGCCGGGGGAATTCCCCGATCAATTGCCGCATTTTCTGCCGGGAGCCCAAAGGCATCCCAACCCATCGGATGCAACACCCGGTAGCCCTGCATCCGTTTCAAACGGGCGATCACATCTGTGATCGTGTAGTTGCGGACATGGCCCATGTGCAGGCTACCGGAAGGATAGGGAAACATTGATAGGGCATAGAACTTGGGCTGAGTTGTATCGGTCGGGGTTTTATATAGCCCTTGCTCAATCCAGGTTTGTTGCCACTTCAGTTCAATGGATGCAGGATTATATCGGGACTCCACGGTACTCACTCCAGGCAGGAAATTTAGGCAGGAAATTCAGGAAAGATTGCATCGATCAGGACTTTCAGGCAGAACGTATCGACTGAGAATAGTGATACAACTTTGCTTCTTGACTATTTTTGCACATTCCTGGAACGAACATCAGGATTACATTTAATGATAGAATTGCAGGTCACATCATCGGACTAACAGCCCGATTAACCCCTGAATTCATCAGAATTGACCCAATCCAAGGGTTAATTCCCATAATCTGGACTTACAATCTGGACTGAAAGGGACGCGACAGGATTTGGAGAATTAATTATCTACGGCATTGGAGTGTCAAAATAAGCAGAATCCTAGGGCAAATCAATTCATAATTGGCGATAGAATTCCCATAGACTCTGGGTTCCTGAGGGTCTCAACCCCGAATAGCCCAGGCTCTTTTGATTTTTGCTCAGACTTTCTGCTGACCTCTTCTGCCCACCTTCTCTACTCACTTGAACTAAGTCGAGATTTAAGATATGAACTCTAGCCTGATATTATCCAATATTTTAAATCCGCCTATTTTATTCTTCTTCATTGGCCTGGTTTCTGTTTTTCTCAAGTCCGATTTAGAAATTCCCCAACCCATTCCCAAACTTTTCTCCCTCTACCTACTCTTTGCAATCGGCTTCAAAGGTGGCCATGAGCTCCATGAGAGTGGATTGACTCTAGAGATTGCGATCTCCCTAATGGCAGCCGTTCTGGTTGCAGCAATCGTGCCGATCTATTCTTTTTTCATTTTGCGATTGAAGCTAGATATCTACAATTCTGCGGCGATCGCCGCCACCTACGGTTCGATCAGTGCCGTTACCTTCGTTACAGCCAGCACTTTCCTGGGACGGCTCGAGGTTGATTTTGGAGGCCATATGGTGGCAGCCCTAGCCTTAATGGAGTCGCCAGCGATTATTGTAGGGCTCTTGATGGTGCGGATCTTTGCAAATCGTCAGGCTGCTCAGGATCGAGTCAAGGGCAATACCACCGCCGGTGCAAATCCTGAGGGCGAAAAATTTTCCTGGGGTGAAGTCTTGCGGGAATCCTGTCTGAATGGCTCAGTTTTTTTGCTGGTGGGGAGCTTGCTAGTGGGACTGGTGACGAGTCAGCAGGGATGGGAAAGCCTGGAACCGTTTACTGGAGAGATGTTCTATGGGGTTTTGACATTCTTTTTGCTGGACATGGGGCTGGTGGCGGCTCGACGCTTTCAAGATCTGCGTAAGGGGGGAGCTTTTTTGATTGGCTTTTCGATTTTGATGCCTGTGTTGAATGCCCTGTTGGGCATTGCGATCGCAGCTTTGATTCGGATGAGCGCAGGTGATGCCCTTCTGTTTGCTGTTCTATGCGCCAGTGCATCCTATATTGCTGTCCCCGCTGCCATGCGTTTGACCGTTCCAGAGGCAAACCCCAGCCTTTACATTTCCATGGCTCTAGCCCTGACGTTTCCGTTCAATATCATCATTGGTATTCCCGTTTATTTCCAGTTGATTCAACACTTTTGGGTCAGGTAAGTAGCTTGACGCAATTAACTAGAAGATGGATGGGGGGTGAAGGGGGCCGTGCTCCCTGCCTGGAGTAAAATCCCAGACCCCCTTCCATTTAACAATTAATTACAACCACCTACTTAAGCAATGTCTATCCAATCCGATAACAATTTTACTGCTATGGGGATTTTCAATCCCGGGAGGTACGGATTTGTAATGGGTGGCTCGGTGCACCCCAATCCCGTAATCCAGCAGCATGAGAAACGCTGTATGCTGATAGTTTGTAAGCCTGATGTTTATGATTGGGATTACCCTGGAGGCCATTTGATATGCACTTAGTCAAACGTCTTGAAATTATTGTTTCCTCACGGGAACTGCCAAAAATCCTCAAGCCACTGGATGAAGCAGGGGTTCCGGGCTATTCGGTGATTCGAGATGTCACTGGTAAAAATGATTGGGGAGCGGTATCTGATGATTCTGACTTTGCCGCCACCACCCTGAGTAATGTCTATATTCTGGCGTTCTGTTCCGAGGATCAGACCAAGCGAGCGATTGAACAGGTACGCCCGGTGCTGAATAAATTGGGTGGGGTTTGTTATGTCTCCGATGCAATGGAGGTGCATTCCCTAAGATGCATAGCGTCCCTCTAAGGAGCCTTGATGTTTTGGAGCAGAAGGGTTTTCAGATATGCCGTCTATTCTGACCTTGACTGCTCAGGCTGAATTTGTCTTGGGGCTGGCTGAACAGACGATAGGATAGTAGACAGTAACCGCTTTTTGCCAGTGCGATGAGTCTAGACGAAGATCTCAATCGAACCCTTCAGGATTTCACGACTATTCAGGAAGAGCTCAATCTCCGTCAGGCCAGGGACACCCTGCGGGAGTTGGTGAAGGGGTTGGACTTGACCCCTGAGGAACGGGCCGGATTGGATGGGGAAATCACCGGCCTAGAGTCCATGCTGCATAAATTGGAGGAAACCCGAATTCAGATTGCCGTATTTGGCATGGTGGGACGGGGAAAATCCTCAGTGCTAAATGCCCTCCTAGGTCGAAAAGTCTTTGAAACTGGGCCAGTTCATGGGGTAACGCGGACTCAGCAGGCTCAAGCCTGGCAGTTACAGGAGACCGAACAGAACCAATCGACACCTTCTGAATCAGCGGATCTGGACACTCTAGATGATCTATTTCCCTCCCCGCCTAGTTTTGCTCAGTTTCCTGCTCAGTCTCAAGTTAAATCCCAATCTAAATCTCAAGCCTCGGCCCCAACATCTGCCACTCCAACTCCGATGTCCTATCGAATTTCCCAGGTGGAGCTGATTGATACCCCTGGAATCGACGAGGTAGATGGCAAAACCCGGGAGCAAATCGCCAGGCAGGTGGCCCAGCAGGCGGATTTATTGCTATTTGTTGTGTCTGGGGATATTACTCAGGTAGAATATGAAGCCCTATCCCAACTCCGGGAGGCAGGCAAACCGATGTTGTTAGTATTTAATAAAATTGACCAGTATCCTGAAGCGGATCGGACAGCTATTTATCAAAAAATTCGGGATGAACGGGTGAAGGAATTGCTCTCCCCTGAGGAAATTGTCATGGCAGCGGCCTCTCCCCTAACAGCCACGGCGGTGCGTCGCCCCGATGGGAGTTTGAAGGCAGACTTGGTACAGGGGGAACCCCAGATTGAAGCGTTAAAACTAAAAATTCTGGAAATTCTAGACCGGGAAGGCAAGTCCCTGGTGGCCCTCAATACCATGCTCTATGCTGGGGACGTGAATGAACAGTTAGTCCAGCGGAAAATGGCGATTCGCGAGGAAAATGCCAATCGCGCCATCTGGAGCGCTGTAATGACCAAGGCGGTGGCGATCGCCCTCAATCCGATTACCTTCGTCGATTTACTCAGTGGGGCCGCGATTGATCTGATGATGATTCTCACCCTCTCAAAACTCTATGGGATTTCCATGACTCAGCAGGGGGCAGTGGATTTGCTCCAGCGGATTGTCTTGAGTGTGGGGGGGATTGGGGCCAGTGAGTTGGTAGCCAATTTGGGGTTGAGTTCCCTCAAGGGATTGTTGGGGTTGACCGTTCCGGCGACCGGGGGCGCGAGTTTGATTCCCTATTTCTCCGTTGCCATTACCCAGGCGGGGGTGGCAGGGGTTTCCTCCTATGGGATTGGTCAGGTGACCAAAACTTACCTAGCGAATGGGGCATCCTGGGGAGAGGAGGGGCCAAAAGCCGTGGTCAAACGGATTCTAGAATCCCTAGATGAAGCCTCAATTTTAAATCGGATTAAAGCCGAATTACAAGCCAAACTCAATTTGAATGCTGACAAACCCTCTGCCTAGATTTGTGCAGGAATTTTCATCTCAATTGCTGCATAAACTTCCCTATCAACCCTGGCTCAAGCGCTTAATTGTGATCAGTTTGGTACTGGGAATTGGGTTCCGATTCTATCACCTGGGTCACAAGGTTTACTGGTATGATGAGGTGCAAACTTCCCTGAGAATTTCCGGCTATACTCGGACAGAATTCATCCAAAAAATCTATAATAGCCCGCCCATTTCCGTAGAAGCCCTATTAAAAACTTACCAATATCCCACGGCTGAAAAACGTCTTAAAGACTCCTTCCATGCCTTGGCCCAACACCCGGAACACTCTCCGCTTTACTACTGGTTATCCCGATTCTGGCTCCAACTTGTCCCTGACTCGATTGCTTCTATTCGATTGCTTTCAGCTTTAATCAGTCTGCTGGTATTTCCGGCGTTGTACTGGCTCTGCTGGGAGCTATTTCAGTCTGCAACGGTTGGTATTGTGGCGATCGCTCTAGTGGCGATCGCTCCTTTTCATGTTCTTTATGCCCAAGAGGCCCGGGAATATAGCCTCTGGACTGTAGCAATTCTGATTTCCACCGCAGCACTACTCAAGGCTCTCTCCTTCTCAAGGCTTGCAAACCAGGAAACTGGATTCAAAGTCAGGGATACTAGCGGAGCGGCTGTATTCTCTGGCAAACCCTGGATTATCTACGGATTAACCGTTGCCCTCAACCTCTACACCCATCCCCTCTCCAGTCTGGTGTTGATGTCCCATGGTATTTATACCGTTCTGGTGCCAAAACCTCGAAAAACCCAGGTCATTGTTGCCTATCTCAAGGCCAATTTATTGGGGCTGCTGCTCTTTCTTCCCTGGTTAATCATTGTCATTTCAAACTTTGACAACTTTCTCGAGAATACCGAATCTAAAACGGTGAGTCGGCCTGGTTTGCCTCTGATCTGGGGACTGAACTTGAGCCGGATTTTCTTTGATGTCAATCAAGGAACAAGTCTACTAAATCCAACCCTTTACTTTGCTTTATTTTTAACCGGTTATGCTCTGTACGTTCTGATTCGTCATACCCCCATTCAAACCTGGTTATTGATTATTATCCTAATTGGAGTTCCAGCCATGGCGCTAATGTTGCCGGATATTTTTTGGGGAGGGCAAAGATCGGCGATCGCCCGCTATGGAATCCCCTGTTATCTGGGAATTCAAGTGGCGGTGGCTTATCTGTTCACCGTAAAAATAACTGAAGGAATACCTGGAGAGATATCTAGAAAAATATCCAGAAAGATACCTGGAAAAGCAGCTCAAATACAATGGAAATGGATTTTTATTATGCTTTGCCTGGGCGGGATAATCTCTTGTCTGGTCAGTTCCCAGCATCAGGTCTGGTGGCACAAAAGCTATGCAAAAAGTCGTTACAATCCGGCGGTGGCCAGAGTGATTAATCAAAGCAATTTTCCTTTAATTATTAGCGATGAAGAACCGGGAAGAATTCTGTCTCTTAGTCATTTACTCAAGCCGAAAGCCCATCTGAAATTTATCCTGGAACCCAATATTCCGCAGCTTCCCGCCCCGAATGAATTTAGCGATATCTTTCTCTATCGTCCCTCCGAAGGGTTAAGGCAGGGACTAGCTCAAACCTATCCGATTCGGCTGGAACAAGCCTATGAAAAAGGTTGGATCTGGAGGGTGATTCCTGGAAATGAGTAAGTTGCTAGACTGTTAAGGGTCTTCTACTTTAATTGCTTTTTCAGATGATTTCTACCGATACCAAACCATTAGGAAAGACTGAAATAACCGTGCCATCCCTGTGCATCGGAACCTGGGCCTGGGGTGATAGCTTGTTCTGGCAATATGGCAAAAACTATGGGGAGGCTGATGTGGAACAGGCATTCACCGCTGCTATCCGGGCAGGAGTCAACTTTTTTGATACGGCGGAGGTTTATGGCCAGGGAAAATCCGAGGAATTGCTGGGCCAGTTTATCCAAAAAACCGATCAACCCGTATTGATGGCGACTAAATATGGGCCTTTACCCTGGCGAGTTTGGGGTGCATCGGTGGCTGACGCTGTAACCGCAAGCTTGAAAAGACTGCAATTATCCCAAGTTGCCCTCTATCAAGTACACTGGCCATTTACTTTTTTATGAGCCAGGAAATCTTGATGAATGCCCTGGCAGATGAAGTCAAACAGGGCAGGATTTTAGCGGTTGGGGTGAGTAATTATTCTGCGGAAGAAATGTATCAGGCGGCTGAAATTCTAGCAAAACGTGGGGTTTCTTTGGCGACGAATCAAGTGCGGTATTCGTTGCTGTCTCGCAAGGTTGAGGCGAAGGGAATTGTGGCTACGGCCCGTGAATTGGGAGTAAGTATTCTGGCTTATAGCCCTCTGGCTCAGGGATTATTAACCGGTAAATACACGGCTAGCAATCCTCCCTCTGGGGCTCGACAATTCGATGCTAAGTTTGGTCAAAAAGGACTGGAGAAGATTGAGCCTGTTTTGGCTAAAATGCACCAAATTGGAGAAAAATATGGCAAAACTCTAGCCCAAGTTGCTTTGAATTGGTTAAACTTTCAACCCGAAATTATTGCAATTGCTGGGGCAAAAACTGCCTCTCAAGTTGAAGATAATGTGGGGGCATTGGGATGGCAGATGACCCAGGAAGAATGGCAACAATTAGAAACAATTACTCGTCCCTGGCTCGATAGTTAAAGATTTAGATGGGGTTATAGGATTCTAGTGAGAGAATCTGCCTCAGGTTAGAGAATATTCAAATGGGTAGTTTTTGTATCTCTGCCAACAGATTGATGAAACAGTAGCTCTAACTTGCGATCCTAAAGGATAGAGATTCAAACCCTTTTGTTTATCCAGGAGACACAATATGGTTGCTACTTTAACAGATACAAAGCGCTCCGCGATCGCCCAAAAACTGGCAGACATGAAAGCTGTTCAGAGCTTAATTGTTACCATTGATCAACAGTTACTCAAGGAGTCCAAAACCCAAAAAGTCAGTGAACGGTTGCAGGATATGTTTGAGGATGATCAGAAAAATCTGGGAATTGTTGAAACAACCATTACTCAGTATGGAATTCAGAGTGAACCCAGTGATAAAGTTAATAAAATGGTTGATCAAATTCAGCAAATGATGCAGGGTTCTGAGTTGAATTTCTACGAAAAGTTAGCTCAATTTGAATTGCTGAAGCATGGCCAGGTTATGTCTGGTTTAGTGGTTCACAAAGCGGCCCAGGTAGTCGGGGCAGATGTAGAAACAGCCATTGTTCCCCTGAATACTGTGAACTTTGAAAATCGGGCCCATCAGGAACAATTGAAAGGGTTACTAGAGTATGTCGGTACTCAAGAGTTGACTGGAGAAGAACCCGATCAGAGCTTTTGGAGACGCTTACAGGACGGCGTTGCTGCTATGAGTGGTATTGTTGGAGGGGCAGTCACTCAGATTAGTGATGCGGATGATGTTGATATCATGTCGATCATTTATGCGGATCATCAAAAGGCAAAAACTTTAATTCGGGAAATTCAGAAGTCCGATGATCCAGCTCGAACTCAAGAGTTTTTTGGCCAGCTCTATCAGGATCTAGTAGTTCATTCCAAAGCGGAAGAAGAAGTCGTCTATCCTGCAGTTCGATCTTTTTATGGGGATGCTAATACCCAGGAATTGTATAGCGAACAAACCGAGTTAGAAACTGTCTTGAATGCTGCAAAGCAACTTGATTCAGGCTCTGATGAATTCATAGCCAAAATCAATACAATTAAGACTATGGTTGGAGATCATACCCGTCAAGAAGAAAGTACCATGTTCGCAGCGATGCGGAAAGACTTGAGTAACGATCAGCGGGAACAAATGGCGACTCAGTTTAAAGCCGCTAAGCAAAAATTGCAGCAGGAAATGGCAGCCTGAGTGACGGGTGATTAATTCAGTCACTTAAGTCAGTTACCTCAGGAGTTTTGTCCGGTCAAATCCTGTTTAATCCATTAAGATTAGACAGGATTTCTAATGTTGATTAGATATCAATTCTGGCCTTCTAGAGGAGTATTCGGATTAAACCTTACTACCAGAGCGGCTGCATAAAATAAAAGGTTGACTGAAAGCAGACTGTTCGTAGATTTTGGTTCTAGCATTTAAGCTGCAACTAGGATAAAAACTCCTAATTACAACCAGAAAAACTAGTGCAAAAAGTGACGAGTTCCCGTCAGAACCATCACCAATCCCAAATCATTAGCTGCTCGAATTGAATCCTCATCCCGGAGGCTACCTCCCGGCTGAATGATCGCCGTGATGCCAGCGGCAGCGGCGGTTTTAACCGAGTCATCGAAGGGAAAAAACCCATCACTGGCCAGGGTTGCGCCCTGGGCTTTTTCCCCCGCCTGCTCCAGGGCAATCTTGACCGAACCCACCCGATTCATCTGTCCGGCCCCCACCCCCAAGGTTGTGCCATTGCGGGTGACAACGATGGCATTAGACTTGACATGTTTGGCGACTTTCCAGGCAAATATCAGCTCAGTCCATTGATCAGGGGTGGGCTGTTTTACGGTCACAACCGGCCAATCTTCAGGGCGGTCGGTCTGTTCATCGGATTTTTGCACCAGGAATCCTCCCGCGATCGCCTGAAAAGTCTCTGGAACCTGAACCGTCAAGTCAGGTAAAATCAATAGACGCAATTTTGATTTTTTCTGGAGGATCTCCACTGCCTCCGGAGCACAACCCGGAGCCACAATGCATTCTAAAAAGGTCTGGGTCATGGCAGTGGCAGTGGGCCCATCAATCCCCTGATTAAAGGCCACAATTCCTCCAAAGGCTGAGATTGAATCCGCCCCAAAGGCTTTTTCATAGGCTTCCAAGAGGGTGGGGGCGATCGCTACACCGCAGGGATTGGTATGCTTCAAAATCACCGCTGCCGGTTGCTCGGTAAATTCAATGATGATCCGGCGGGCCGCCTCTAGATCAACCAGATTGTTATAACTCAAGGGTTTGCCCTGGAGAATTTCTGCTGCCGCCCACCCTGTTGGGATTTGACCTGTTTGATACCAGGATGCAGGTTGGTGGGGGTTTTCGCCGTAGCGGAGTTCCTGCCGTTGAAACCCAGTAACACTATAGGTTTTTGGGAGTTCGGTGGTTGCTGTTGTGCTTTTGGGCTCTGGATAGAGCTGAGCCAGGTAAGTAGCAATGGCCTGATCGTAGGCAGCGGTATGTTGAAAAGCCTGGAGGGAGCATCCCTGGCGAAATCCTAGGCTGGCTACTCCCTGGTTTTCCTGGAGAGTTTGCAGGTAATCAGGGTATTGTCTGGGATGGCAGAGTACGGTCAGATGGGCAAAGTTTTTGGCGGCGGCCCGAAGTAAGGTGGGGCCCCCAATATCAATTTGTTCGATGGCTTCAGCCAGACTGACATCCCCCCGGGCAATGGTTTGTTCAAAGGGATAGAGGTTTACGACCACCAGATCAATCGGGCGAATATTATTGGCTTGCAGGTCTGCTCGATCTTGTTCTAGATCCCGTCGGGCCAGGATTCCCCCATGAATTCGAGGATGAAGGGTTTTGACCCGCCCCCCCAGAATTTCCGGCGATCCAGTGTAGTCAGCCACTTTAGTCACGGTTAGTCCAGCCTCCTGGAGAATTTTTGCCGTGCCTCCACTGCTGAGCAATTCAAACCCGAACTGCTGAACTAAGGTTTGGGCAAAATCCACCAATCCAGTTTTATCCGACACACTCAGCAGGGCTAGACGTACCATGTTTTCAGCTCTCAATCGAGATTAATTCACAGATAGTTACTATAGCAGTCCCTCAGGATTTGTAAAAAGGGGATGAAAGGAGCGTCAGCCATTATAAATTCAAGTTTCAGGTTCCCAAAACCTCCGGGACTAAGGAAAATCTATGACATAAAATGCAAATCTTTCGGCAGGACGCTGAAATGACGCAGAATCATTCTGAATTTATTTTTGCTGAAGGAGCATGGCCTCCCGCATCGGGACGAAGTCCCCAAACCCCTAGAGAGGGTTCAGAATTGATTCAGGATTGTTCAATAACGTTTTTCAGGCAGATGTAACAGGGCAGTTTCCCGCTAAAGTTGGAGCAACTGCATAACTGGTCTTCCTGGCCCTTACGGGAAATCACGACCGATTAGAATTCTAATTATTAAAACTCTAATTAACTTACCCCTATCAACCTGTGGAAAACCTGTGACTCCATCTCCCGAAGAACTACTCAAAATTCAGATTCAAGTTGATCCGGACAATCCGGCCCTGTTAGAGGGCTTAGAACTGTGGCGAAATTTGGGCTTGCTGACAGACATGCAGATCAAACGGATCTGTCACGAGTTCCTTAGTCAACCGCTGCCCCCTCCTCAAGTTCAGTCTGGGGATTTGCCGATTCAAGATGGCTCCCAAACCTTGTCGGCTCAAGTCCCTACCGCTTTTGCTTCCCAGGCTCTCCCAAAATCCACGGCAACCCGGGCAAACGCCCCCAACTTTGTCACTCAAATGGCGCAATCGTTTCGGGCCGAATTGAGTGTTCGCTGGTTGTTATTTCTCGGTTTATTTACGGTTCTGGTGTCCTCTGGCTTGCTAGCCGCCAGCCAGTGGGAAAAATTTTCAGCCGTTGGTCAATATGGAATTTTATTGACCTATACCCTGGGGTTTTTGATCGCGACATTTTGGACGGGTCAGCAGAGTCGCCTGCAACTCACCGCTGAAACCTTGCGCTGGGTGACCCTGCTATTGGTTCCCCTGAATTTCTGGGGAATGGATGGCTTGGGATTAAAGCAGCACCCTCTGGGCTGGATCATGATGGCGATCGCCACCGTGATCTTGACAGGAATAACGATCATTCTCAATCAAACCCAGCGACAAGCTCCCAAACTATTTATCCTGAATCAACTGGGATTAAGTTACTTACAGTTGGGTTGGTCAGGGGCCAGTTGGCCATTGTTAGCAATTTATATCGGGGCGATTCTGACCGCTGGAATTACCGGATATCGATATTGGATTGATTCTGGCCAGCGGGAAATTTCCAGGGTTAGATTACCGGATATTCTCTACCTTTTCCCCTTGAGTTTTCTGATTATTCGCGGGATTTTTGCGGCTCAAATTGAGGTAACTCAGTTAGGAGTAATCTTCGCAATTATCAGCGGTTTGCTCTACTTTAATCCGGGAACCTGGCTACATCATTTGGGTTATGGCTTGCTATTTTGGGGCTGGTTAGTTTCTCTGGTTGCCCCGCCCTGGCAAACAATATTGGTTAATGGGATTGGGCTAGGAATTTTCCTGGATCGCCTCTCCCATTTCTGGCAACGCCGGGATTTGGGCTTGATCTATTTAATAGGCGCACAGGTTTACTGGCTTTTGAGTCGTTTGGTGCCTGAAGGGGTTCGCAGTCAATTGACAGAAACCATTATTCAATTGACCCAGTCTGAAAATAATCCTGAAGCCCTAGCGAGTCTGATCTGGCTACCTTACTTAATCTTTATTGTCGGCGTAACCGATTGGCTCTATCAGCGTCAGAAATCCCAACTGGCTAAATTCAGCGATCGCGCTGCCCTGGGGTTAGGAAGTTTTTTGACTGTAATCAGCTTCGTTAATCCGGTGGTCAGAACCTTGAATTTGTTGGCTTCAACCTTGATATTGGCCGGGGTAGGACTGCGCCGTCAATCTGTGGAGATGTCCGTTTCTGTATCCGTCAATAGAACCATTATTTATTTGACTCATCTGGCTGGACTGTTGACGCTGTTTAGTGCAATTGATTGGGTTTTTCCTGATCTTGGCCTGGAATATTGGGGAGTGTTGTTGACTGGAGTTGCAGTGATTGAGCTAGGAATTTCGAGCTTAGAATCATACTTAGGCTCAGAATCAAGATCGGCCTCAAATCCTGGATTTCCTCCTGCAGAAAATCCAACAGGTAATAGATCCCAATTCAAGCAACAATCCAAGCAACAACTAAAAACAAGTGCCTGGTATTTTGGTCTGGGATTAGGAGGTTTGAGCTATAGTTTCTTTTTTATTCCTGCAGAAGCCAGTCAAAATCTGAGCTGTATATTTCTAGGATGTCAAAATGCTCCTTTTTGGGGAGTAAGCTGGCTGTTAATTCCCGTAACATTAACTCTGATTGGAGTTTATTCCCCTAGAACTCGAACTCAATTAGCCAGTGAATTGGGTTGCGTAACGGTTGGTTTAGCTCAGCTTTTAACCTTTGGATTTCCCGGGATTCGCTCTATTAGTTTGGGAATTGGGGCAGTATTATTACTGATGAATAGTCGATTGTTACAGCGTCAGAATATTGCCACTATTGCCATTGGATTAAGTCTGACCTTTGTAGGGAGTTTAATTTGGGAAATATCCCCCAACCTATCCTTAGCGGGTTGGTTAATGGCACTTGCAATAGTTATTTTGGGTGTATGGATCATTCATCAACAACTCAGGAGATTTTCTACACCTTTAGCACTCCTGTATCAAACAGCAACCAAAGGCTGGGGAGTGATGCTGTGTGGCTTTCAACTGTTCAGTCTGACTGTTTATATTATTTTTACTTATTGGCAGGTTTTATCATCTTCATTTCTGATCCTAGGGGCAATTATCATGACTTTAGGGGCAATTGGCTATGGCAGTTGGAGCTTATCCCGGGATAATTCTGCTCCTTCTAATCCTAGTCAAGCTCTCAATCTCTATGCGTTAGGATGGGTGATTGAACTTCTGATTGCGGCAAGTTTAAGCTTTAGCAGTCGAGGAATTTTTTATCTCTCTATTGCTAATATTATTCTGGGGTTACTCACCCAATGGTTAGGTAGCTACTGGCAACGTCGTCATCAGCTAGAGCGTTTACCCTATCCCTGGCAAGTTTTACCCCTGTTCTATGGAATTTTTGGAGTGGTTTTACGTTCAACTAACTTTGACAATTGGACGGGGTTGAGTATTCTAGGGTTGGCTTTAATCTTGATTGGAATTGGTCGCTGTCATTTAGAATTTAAAACTCTAGTTTATTTGGGATTGACTGGAATTTCCCTCGGACTTTATCAACTTCTAGCCCATCAACTTGAGACTTTTCCAATCGGTAGACAACTGATCGGATTTGCCGCCCTGGGAACCACGATTCTTTATGGCTATCGGGTACTGAGTCCCTGGCTCATTTCTACTTTAAATTTTACGAATCTAGAAATTAAACGGGTGAGTCATTTTCACTGGGCTGTCAGTAGCCTACTATTGATTCTGGCGACACAATTCCCCTTGGAATCTGTCCAGAGTTTGGCCTTGGGAACGGGTTATTTTCTCTCCCAATATGCCATCTGGCAAGGCCGCCGTAATCCCCATCCGCTAGGGGCTGAAATTTGGGTCTATATGGGTTGTCTTGAGGCGATCGCCCTCTTTTATTACGTCAGTACTCTATTTCCCTGGGGAGAAACTCTGGAACTTTGGGCCGGGGCGATCGCCTCAGGAGTCGGCTATTTTCTCTATTTTCTGCCCTGGGAGAGCTGGGGTTGGAGTCTGAAACCCTGGCACAGAGTAGCAGTGATTTTACCGATTGGAACTGTATTGGTAACCCGTACCATATTGAACGCTGATACGAATTTTTTCTGGTATATTTCAGCCGGAATTACAACTTTGTTCTATTTGATTCTGGCCCGGTTTAATCATCAGATTCGCCTGACCTATTTTAGTTTGTTTTTAGTGAACTGGATACTGCTAGTTTTCCTGACTTCGACCGCCTATAGATTGAATAGCCTGGAGTATTCATTGCTCCCTGGATTGTCATTACTGTATTTTGCTCAAGTTGAACCGGGCTTGAAATCTCTAGATCAAAAACCTCCCCGTCATCTGCTCCGAATGATTGGAATTGGAATGATTTGTACTGCTGCTTTGCTGAGTTACCCTGAGACTGGATTAGTTCCTTTTGTCATAAGTTTGGGGTCTATTTTTATTGGCTTAGGGCTGCAAATTCGAGCCTTTCTCTACGTTGGAACTGTTACATTTTTAATCAATTTATTAAATCAAATGATTATTTTAAGTTCAATTTATCCCTTCTTTAAATGGATTGTGGGGCTATTGATTGGTTTAATTTTGATCTGGATTGCCGCCAACTTTGAAACCCGGCGGGAGCAGATGCTCGGCCTCGTTCAGTCCTGGACAAGGGAATTGGAACATTGGGATTAGGCAGTTGGGTTAATTGACTGGGTTGACTGACTGGGTTGACTGGGCTGACTTCAATCCAGGTAATGGTTTAGTTGTCAAGCAGCCAGCCATGGGCCTCAGCAATTATAAATTCAAATTTCAGGTTCCCAAAACTCCCGGAACTAAAAAATATCTATTAAATAAGATGTAAATCTTATGGTGCAGGCATCTTGCCTGCTGGAAAACAGCCGTCTCGGCTATTCTGCTTTATCTAATCCATAATCCTAAGAGAAATTCTTGATTCTCAACAAATTAGAAATTAGCAGGACACTGAAATGGTGCAGAATCATTCTGAATTAATTTTTGCTGCATGGGTCTCAATGTCCAGGATCACCCCAGACTCTTGAGTCATGAAGATTTGTAAATTTGTGATGTTAACCTGAAGGGGTAATCCCTTTGCCCCCACCACAACTGTGAATCGCACGATTGTTTGGTTTCGTCGTGACCTGCGAATTTTTGACCATGCTCCCCTGTATCGAGCCGCTCAGCGGGGGGAGGTGGTTCCGGTATTTATTTTCGATTCTGCCCTGTTGCACCATCCCGAAACCGGTTCCGCCCGGGTGGCTTTCATGCTGGAATGTCTGCGGAGTCTGGATCAGGATTTGCAGGAACGGGGCGGACGGTTGATCCTGCGAACGGGAAATCCGGTTGAGGTGCTCCCCCAATTGCTGCGAGAAACCGCAGCGGAAGGCATCTATGCCTACATTGACTACGAGCGGATTTATGGGCGCGTTCGGGATGGGCGGCTGAACCAGATGCTAGGGGAGGAACAAATGAAAATTCGCTGGTTTGAGCCCACCGCTGGAACCAGCAGCTTGCTATCCTACCCCCAATATCGCAACTGGTGGTTTGCCCAGATGCAGCAACCCATGAGCCCGACTCCGGAGCGGATCAGAGTTCCTGAGAATTTGGGGAGTCAGCCCTTGCCTACCCTGGCGGACTTGAACTGGATGGAAGATGGTAAACCTATTCCTCCGGCGGGAACCACCGGGGCCCGTCAACTCTTGCAGGACTTTCTAGATCACAAAACCAGGAATTATTACTGGCAACTGTCCTACCCCAGTGCCGAAGCAACCACGGGATTGAGTCCCCATATTAAGTTTGGAGCAATTTCAGTTCGGGAATGTTATCAAATGATTCAAGCCTATCCGACCCAGGACGATACCCGGATCGAACGGAGTAAACAACAGGCGATCGCCCGGTTGCGTTGGGGGGTCGGATTTGCCCAGCGATTTCGCTATCTGCCGCAGTTAGAATTGCGATCGCTTTACCGTGTATTTGATCAAGACGGTTGGGAGTTTGATCCAGAGCTCTATCAAGCCTGGAAAGAGGGCCGAACCGGGTTCCCAATTGTGGATGCTGCTGCCCGCTGTCTGAAAGCCACCGGGGGTTTGCAGGGCTTTAATTTCCGTACCCGGGCCATCTATGCCAGTTTTCTGGGCAATTTGCTGGGGATGGATTGGCGCTACGGGGCATTACATTTCATGGAGCATTTGATTGATGGGGATTGCCCGATTGACCATTATCAATGGGCCATGCAAACCGGTGTGACTCACTGTATCGACAAGACCTGGACAAGAATCTATAATCCTGGCCAGATGGCTGTGGATCGGTGCGATCCCGAGGGACTCTTTATCAAACGCTGGTTGCCGGAACTCACCGAAGTGGCCCCCAAAAACCTGGGTAACCCGCCCCGAATCAATAATTATCCTGGGCCAATTCTGGACTATAAAGCCGCCCGTAAACTCTGGGTTGAGCAACTGCAACGGCAGCGGAGTCAATTTTTGGGGCAGGAGAATGTCTTAGAGTTTCTAGCGCGATTGCCTGAGGACTTAACCCCCTTCTCCAGGGAGGGACAGGACTGTGATGTTCGTTGGGCCAGGGAGTCCACGGATGAACTGTTCCCCAAGCCCCTGGATCTGGCTGGGCTGAATGAAACTCAAGCCCGAGCCCTCCGCACCTGGTTTGTTGCCCATGTTGATATCAAACCACCTCAGCAACGCCGTCGCCGTCCCCAACAGCAGCCTCAATCCAATGAATTTGTTCAACTCTGTTTGCCGATTTGATTCCCTGATGTTCCCTGATGTTCCCAGGGATTTAGCGGGTCTTTCCCGTGACCGATAATCCTTCAATCAGAATGGACGGCGTGTAGCACCAGCCATTCCAATCCCCATCTCCACCGACCTGAACGACTTGTTTCAGGGCCGTATAAACATTCCCCGAGACCATGGTGTCTTTGATCCGCCCGACAATTTCCCCATTTTCAATCCGATATCCCAAATCAACATTGATGGAGAAATCTCCGGTAATTCCAGTCGCACCCCCCAACATTTGATCGACGACAATTCCCCGGTCGAGCCGCCGTACCAGTTCCTCAAACGTCCCCTGTCCAGCTTGAACCAGCATATTAAATAAGCCGGGGGTAGGATAGCTATTGAGTCCCGCTCGGAATCCATTGCCGGTTGTGCCACTGCCCAAAGTTTTACCGGTGGTCAGGTCAGTATAGAACAGTTGCAAAACCCCATTTTGAATGAATACAATCGGACGGGTCGGTACGCCTTCATCATCAAACGGACAGCCAAACGGCCCCTCACTGGGGGATTGGGCAACAGTTACCTGGGGGGACATGACCATCGAACCTAGGCGATCGCTCCAGGGAGAGGCCCCCTCTAGAACCTGCTTGCCATTCAAAGCAGCGGCAACTGTTCCCCAGAGCATATCTGCAGCCTTGGCGGTAAACAGCACGGGAACCCGCCCTGTCAGGGAAGGAACATTCTCCTGGGCCCAGCTCAACCGCCTGAGAATCTGCTCCGCCAGGAGCTGCGGATTTAACATATCATGCTCGGTTTGGCCATCGGCAACATTGAGAAAGTCATCTCCCCGCACCCATTCCGTTTCCATATAACTGCTCAGGGTGATATCCAGATGGCTGCAATTCAATCCCAGGGAGTTGACCAAGCGGGTTGACTCGACTTCACAGTCCCACTCGGCTGTACAGAGGATTTCGGGATAGACTTCTCGAATCAGGGCGATCGCCTCTCGGCCCCAGGTGATCAATTGCTCTACCCTGACCAATGTGCCCAAATCAGGATAGGACTGACTCAGGGAGCCTTCAGATAGCTCAATGGATTCAGGTTCATTTAGATAACTCAGGGCGATCGCCCGCTCAACCAACTTTTCCGGGTCTACTGGCCCATAGGCAACCGCTAAACCGGGTCGTCCCCCGCGCCAGAGTCGGAGAGAGGTTCCCTCGGTTTGAATGCTTTCCAGTTGTTTCAATCGATTGGCTTCAAAGAAGACTGGGTGAGATTGAGACTGAGACTGGAACACCTCCGCCGCTTCGGCTCCAGCTTTTGCTGCCAAATCCAAGAGTTGTTCGGCTGAATGGTCAGGGGTCATGAATCGGTTAGTGTGGCAGGTTGTTCATCGTTCCATCCTACCCTGAGGGGGGTCACTGATTAATAAATAAACAAATTGATCGGTTAAATGCTGGATTGAGCCAATCCTAAGTTGATTGTCAAATTGCCCGGTAGCCCCTTGAGAATTTCTTAGACACTAAAGCCGATGTTCCAAAATGGCTTGAATCAACCCTTCAACTCCCGTAACAATCCAAATCGGGACTTGCAACTGTTGGGCCACCTGCTCAACGGTCATATCATCTAAAAATAGGGCTTCCCCTTGCTTCAGCATGATCGAGGGCAACAATAGGGCATCCCCTAAATCTTGACCCGCCAGACCCCGAAGTAAGTCCTGCCCGGTTAGCAAGCCAGTAACGGTAATCTCCTGTCCCCAATAGGAACTGTTCAGGGCCATCAGATTGAGGTCTACCCCCGAAATCTGATTGAGTTGCCTGACAATCGGCTCAAATGCCATTTCAACGGCATTGCCAACAACCCAGGTCAATTTTGAAACCGGTTCGGTGATGGCTTCAGGACTGGCCGAATCCATCATCAGATGGGATAAACCCTGGGCCTGAAACGCCGCTTCAAACTCCTGCAAGAACTGACGAATCGAGCCTACCCCGTTGCCGATCTGGGGATAATCTTCATAGTGGGCCGCTGGTGGTAAAGGTTGGCGACCAATCAAAAACCATTCGTCCGCCAGCCAGATACAGTTTGTCTGGGATTGTTGCTGGAGTTCTTGTTGTAAAGCCTGTACCTGTTGAATCACTTCCTGGGCTTTTTCTATGGTTACAGCCACCAATTCATCCTCCGCCGGACGGAAGCGGGTCAATCCCACAGGAACCACCGCAATGGAAGCCACCGCCGGAATACTACCCCGATGAAAACGGGCCAAGTCCTTTAAGGTTTGGGTCAGGTGAATCCCATCATTGATGCCAGGACAAACGACGACCTGGGTATGAACTTGCAGGCGTTGTTCTTGGAACCACCGTAACTGAGAGAGAATCTCCCCCGCCCGGGGATTTTTCAGCAGTCGTTGGCGCACTTCGGGTTCAGTGGCATGGACAGAGACATAGAGGGGAGACAATCGCATTTGCCGGATCCGATCCCATTCTCGCGCCGTCAGATTAGTCAGGGTCAGATAGGAACCATAGAGAAAACTCAGGCGATAGTCGTCGTCTTTGAGGTAGAGGGTCTGGCGTTTGCCGGGGGGTTGCTGATCAATAAAGCAAAATGGACAGCGATTGTTGCATTGAATCAAGCCGTCAAATAGGGCCGTTTCAAATTCCAATCCCAAATCATCATCGTAGTCTTTTTCGAGTTCGAGCTGATGAATTTTTCCTTGGGCATCTAGGACTTCGAGTTCTAAACTCTCGTCGGCACAGAGAAACTGATAGTCAATGAGATCCCTCGGTTGCTGACCATTAATAGACACAATCGCATCCCCTGGCTCAAAACCCAACTCCGCTGCAATGGAATTGGGAATCACCTGGGTAATCCGAGCAGGCTGAATGGAATTGAGACTCATGCTGGAGGAGTGAATAATTTAACTGGTCTATGATCCTAACCCATATAATCCGCCCGAGTTCCTTTGGCATTAATGGCTTCTCCCAGGCGGCTTAATCCATGAATATAGGCAGCCGTTCGCATGGAAACGGCACGATCTTGAGTAATTTGCCAGATCCTTCCAGTTTCTTCAATCATTTTTTGCTTCAGACGCTGATTGACTTCCTCCGCTGTCCAGTAGAGTCCACTGCGGTTTTGCACCCATTCAAAATAGCTCACGGTCACTCCCCCGGCATTGACCAGAATATCGGGAAACACCTGAATACCCCGTTGCTCTAGAATCTGATCGGCTTCTGAGGTGGTCGGCCCATTGGCCACTTCAAAGACATATTTAGCCTGGATAGCAGGGGCATTTGCGGCGGTGATTTGATTCTCGAGGGCGGCAGGAATCAGGATATCAACATCAAGGGTGAGCAACTCCTCATTGGTCAGCACCTCATGCTCAACAATATTACAGACGCTGCCCTCACAGTAAACAGCTTTGACTCCACGATTAGCTTCTTTGAATTGCCGGACACTGGGGATATCCAACCCCGTTCTAGCATAGATTCCCCCCTGGGAATCACTGACGGCAACAACCTTATAACCCGCCTGAGAGAGTAACTGGGCTAAAACCGCCCCGGCATTGCCAAACCCCTGAACAGCGACGGTGGTTTTCTCCGGAATTTGATCAAACCGGGGCATCAAATTCTGAACCACAAAAAACGCTCCCATTGCCGTAGCCGTGTCTCGCCCCAAACTTCCCCCCAGGGTAATCGGTTTGCCGGTAATGACTGCCGGACTGAGTTGACGGCGAATAATGCTGTACTGATCCATCATCCAGCCCATAATCATCGGATTGGTATAGACATCGGGGGCCGGAATATCTACATCGGGGCCAATAAAATCGGCGATCGCATCGATGTAGCCCCGACTCAGCCGTTCCAGTTCAAACTTTGACAAGGCTTTGGGGTTGACTGTAATTCCGCCTTTCGCCCCCCCAAAGGGAAGGTTCAAAACTGCACATTTAAAGGTCATCCAGAATGCCAGGGAAGTCACCTCGTCAATGGAAACATCGGGGTGATATCTAATCCCGCCTTTGGTTGGGCCTCGGGTATCGTCATAGCGGACGCGATATCCTTGAAATACTTTCAGGGAGCCATCATCCATCCGCACCGGAATTGAGACAATTAAGCTGGCTTTGGGGTATTTTAAGCGCTCGATGGTGTCATCCGATAAGACAACATGTTTCCAGGCTTTCTCTAATCTGCGACTGGCATCTGCAAACAACGACTCCGACATGTGGCTCTGTAATTAACCCGATTATCTATTCATAGCATGACACCGCTATCAATGGATTTATCGTGAAGGCTTCTAGCTGGCTAGGACAAGAGACCTGATCTACATTCACGGTTCAGATATGATGGCTATATAGCCCACAAATCATTTGTGAAAAGGGGGCGTTGGCCCCAAATCCATCCATAGCATTTTTCATGATCGATTTAGGATTGCCATATCCCAGACCAATGAAAAATCGAGGATCAGTTCAATTCTCCACTTTCCATGTTATTAACTCTTACGATCAGCCATTCCTGGATCCAGTTCTGGAAACGGGGTAAATGGCTCGGATTATTCAGCCTCTGCTGTATCTTGATCCTCAGTTGCAATTCCTGGATGCCAGACGATTCGTCATCTAGAAATTTGGCTGGGAATTCCGCAGTCAATTCCAGTCGCATCACCATTGGCACGACCCTGAAGCTACGTACTCTTGATCCGGCGGATGCCTACGAAGTATTCTCAGGAAATTTGCTCTATAACCTGGGGGATGCCCTCTACGATTATCAGTTGGGCACGGCAGACATTATCCCCAAGCTGGCTACGGCCCTGCCCACGATTAGCCAAGATGGCCTCACCTATAAAATTCCGCTGCGGCAAGGGGTGCTGTTCCATGACGGAGCTCCCTTTAATGCCGAAGCTATGGCCTTTTCCCTGCAACGATTCATGAAAAATGCCGGTTCCCCCTCCTCCCTGTTAGTCGATGCCGTGCAGCAAATTCAGGCGACCGGGGAGTATGAACTGACCATCCAACTGCAAAAACCCTTCGCCGCGTTTACTTCCCTGCTGGCGTTTCCCGGACTCTGTGCCGTTTCACCCCAGACTTATGAGATAGGTGAAGGCAAGTTTCAAACCCGCACGTTTGTTGGGACTGGCCCCTATAAACTAGCCGCCTATGAAACAGACCGAATTCGTCTGGATGCTTTTGAGAATTATTGGGGAAAAAAACCGGCAAATTCAGGATTGGATATTCAGCGATTATCTAGTTCTGCTAATCTGTATATTGCCTTCAAAAGTGGGGCAATTGACGTGGCCTATTTTTCTCTAGATCCCGATCAAACTAATAGTCTACTTCAGGGAGTTTCAGAACAGAAATGGCAGGTGATCAGCGCCGAAGGTAATACCGTTAGCTACATGGTACTCAATGTTAATTCAGCGCCTTTAGATCGATTAGAAGTGCGACAGGCGTTGGCGGCGTTAGTGGATCGCCCCTTACTCAATCAACGGGTATTACTGGGTCAGGGAGAACCAGCTTATAGCCTGATTCCTGCATCCCTGAAAAGTTATCAGCCTGTATTTCAACAGGTCTATGGAGATGGCAATATCGAACAGGCTAAAACATTATTAAAACAAGCCGGTTACTCCTCGGAAAACCCGGCCATCATCGAGCTCTGGTACGCTTCGGGCTCTAGTAAGCGAGGCATTCTAGCTAGCACTTTAAAGGCATTGGCGGAGCGAGATTTAGCTGGATTAATGCAATTAGAACTCAATAGTATTGAGGCGACAACTGCCTATAAAAATCTGGAAATTGGAGTATATCCGACGTTTATGCTAGACTGGTACGCCGATTTTCTTGACCCCGATAACTATATCTCTCCCTTTCTAGACTGTGGAAAAGGTTCAGCTCAAACCGGATGCCAACAGGGAGCCAGTCAATACCAAGGATCGTTCTATTACAACTCAGAAGTCAATCAATTAATTGACCAGCAACGCCAGGAACAAAACCCCCAAAAACGGTTAGCATTACTGGCTCAAATTCAGGATCACTTAGCCGCAGATGTTCCCTATATTCCCCTGTGGCAAGATAATACCTATCTATTCGCCCAAAATAATCTAAATGGCGTTCATTTACAACTGACACAACAGGTACCATTCTGGACAATTCGCAAGTCTTGAATCGGCTTAAACTCCCAATGGGTTTAAGGATAAAAACAAACACTCCCAGATCAATCTTGGCTGAACATGATTCCTCAACTGCTGCCGAGCCTGCTCTAAATGGTGCAGGAAAATAGGAGTGTCAAAATCAGGTTGCCGCTGCCAGACTTGCTGTTGCAGATAATCCACCAACCAGAGTTGGGCTTCTAGATCGAATTGTTGACTGATGTCCCGACCCAATTCCAGGGCTGACCGTAGGGTTTGAGGCAGGGGATCCAGGCGCTGGAGGAATTCTGGGGTCTGGGTGGCGATCGCCTGCAATTGTTGCCAGTGGATCATCGCCTGTCCAGGACTCCCCTGGGCCATAGCCAGAATCTCAGGTCGTTGCAACACCACTTCAGATCCAGTCCGCTGAAGTACCTTGGTCAAGTCAGTTTCAGATAGCCGATAAAACGGAATCCGGGCGCAACGAGATACCAGGGTTGGCAAGAGGGCCTCTGGACTAGGGGCGATCAAAATTAAGGTGGCCCGGCCCGGTTCTTCCAGGGTTTTCAGGAGTCCATTGGCGGCGGACTCAGCCATGGTTTCAGCATCTTCGAGAACGACGATTAACCGCTGGGCTTCTAGGGGCGAGCGACTGAGAAATTGACTGACTTCACGGATTTGATCCAGGCGAATTTGGGGGGCGGATTTGCGCTTTAGACCTGCGGCTTGCAGTTCTTGCTGGGAGAGCCGCTTGCCCTGATAGGTATAGGTGGGTTCTACCCAGAATAGATCAGGATGAGTCCGGTCAACAATGCGTTGACTCAAAGATTGGGAAGAGTGGTTGGATTTTTGGGTCTGGCGAAAGATCAACTCAATCCAGCAACGGGCCGCCAGACTCCGACCAATTCCTGGACTGCCCACAAACAGATAAGCGGGAGCGATACGCTGTTTTTGCACCGCTTGAGTTAAGAGTTCTACAGCCTGGGGTTGACCGATTAATCGGGTGAAGGGAGAGTTCATTGCAGGTAAGCCTTAGATTTGATCCAGACTTTCCTCAGGGTCTTCTAAATCAGGGTCTTCGGGATCAGTCATGGCTGGATTATCGACGGCAAGGGATTCTACTGCAAGGGGTTCAGCAGTTTCCTGGGGGTCTGTTTGGGGATCCTGCTGGGAATCTTCGGTGGCCCCAAGAGGTTCTAGGAATGGTTCTGGTTCGGGAATCTGCTGATCGGGTTCTTGGGCTTTCCGAAGCGCAATTGTAGGGAGATCCCCTTGTTCTTCAGGCTTTTTCACCCGTCGAATCGGTAAATTAGCCACCAGAGCTGTAGTACGTTGATCGCTCTCTAGGCCAAATTCAACCGCTTCGGTCTCAATCTCAACATAGCGGGAGAGAACTTCTAGCACATCTCGCCGTATTTTTTCCACAATTTCTGGGGTCAGATCAGTCCGGTCGTGGGCCAGAACCATACTAAGACGGCGCTTGACTGCATCGCGACTCTCTTGAGGTCGGGGAAAAAGTCGTTCAATCAGGTCGCTGAGTTTCATGGGTAGTTAGGGTGGAAGGGTTGACCATCAATAATGAACAGCGGGATTTAACGTCTGACGGCGAAGCATGACTGGAGAGAATTGCCTGGAGAGACTTGACCTTAAAAGCACAACTGCGAAAAACACTATCTGGAAAAAGCGCTCCGCAGCCGGGCCAATAAGCCCTTCGGGGGAGGACTCAGATCCACAAAATCAACTTTTTCCCCGTCCAACCGGCGGGCAATATTGTGATAGGCGATCGCCGCTTTTGAGGTGATATTTCCTGGATCTTCGAGTACTAAAGGCTCCCCCTGATTGGCCGAGACAATCACCCGTTCATCATCGGGAACTACTCCCACCAGGGGAATGGCTAGAATTTCTTCCACATCCTGCACTGACATCATATTATTGGCGATCACCATGGCCGGTCGAATCCGATTTACCAATAGCCGAATCCGCTTAATATCATTGGCTTCAAGTAATCCGATGACCCGATCCGCATCCCGAACGGCGGAGATTTCAGGGGTGGTGACGATAATGGCTTCTCGGGCGGCGGCGATCGCATTTTGAAATCCCTGTTCAATTCCGGCAGGGCAATCGATCAGCACATAATCATTATTCAGTTCTAGCCTGCCGACTAAATCCTTCATTTGATTGGGGGTGACAGCATCTTTCATCCGGTTCTGGGCGGCGGGCAACAGAGACAGATGGGGCTGACGCTTATCCCTGACCAGGGCTTGCTCCAGACTGCATTCTCCCGAGAGCACATCTAAAGCGGTATAAACAATCCGGTTCTCCAGACCCAGGATTAAATCCAGATTTCTCAACCCAAAGTCTGCATCGACCACCGCTACCCGATGACCTTGCTTCGCCAGGGCCATGCTGATATTGGCGGTTGAGGTAGTTTTGCCAACCCCCCCTTTTCCAGAGGTAATTACAATCACACGACTCATATTGCTCTGCTTTACCAAACGACTTACATCAAACTACTGACCAAACTATTCATCCAATCTGTTTGCTAAACCGCCTTTATCTTAAAATCTCTAGCTCCGATTCGCTGTCGAGACCAGGGATAAATACCCGGTTCCTACTCTTTTCAAACGGGATAGGATTTGACTTTGGGGACTAATCCTGAATTTGCCAGGTTTTGATCTTAGAAAAATCGGCGGCCTTACTAATCCGAATGCCTTGATCGGTAATGTAGGCAACTTCAGGCTGAAATTGGGCGGGTGGGGATTCTGGCCCCCTTGCCAGTTTATCAGCAATCCGAATTAAGTTTGGCTCCATCTGTAACGCCATAATCATACTCTTAGAATTGCCCTTTGACCCCGCCTGAACGTTGCCCCGCAATCGCCCCCAGATAATGATATCTCCATCGGCCACAACGGAACTGCCCGGGTTGACATCCCCCAAAATCACAACGGTTCCGGGATGACGCACATCCATGCCGGAACGCAGGGTCGTTTGCAGGTACAGAGGCTCTGCCAGCACCACGGCTTTATCTGAGTTCTTGCTGGGGGAACTCGGGCTTAAATGAACCGGCTCGGCAGTTTGATCGACGGAATATCCCACCGTCGCCGCTGCCACTGCAGTTTGCCGACGGGTGGTCTGGACACGCTTGAGGATGAGCTGAACGTCCCTGAGCGCTTCAGCAATTTCCTGGAGTTGTCGCACATCTAGCAATCGACCCCCTCCAATTAAGTACACCTCGGTATTCGGTTGCCAGCCCTGCTCCATACTATTGAGCCGGTGTTTGAGCTGTTGCCAGAGCTCAGACCAGCCCCGGCTACCCGTGGGAGGATCGGAGTCATCCTGGGCCGGGGGTTCTGGCGGTAGGAGTAAAAGCACCCGTCCAGCCTCGGTTTTGAAATGAACTTGTAGGGTGGCCGGAACGGCTGGAGCATCAGCCGGACTATCCGGTTGAATGGTGGATGGAGATGGATCTGAGGATTTAGCAGGATGGGTCATGGGTTGGTCGGGGGTCATGGGTTAACGGTGAGATTTAATCCTGGGGCTTGAGCCGTTGATAGACAATAGCCAGGCCATCTTCATCGCCGACATTCCCCGGAAACAGGACAACTGGAAGATTGGGGAATTGGGGATGATCCCCTGGGGTTCTGACAATTGAACATCCAGCCAGTACCTGCCCTAGCAGTCGAGCCGTACCCAGGGCCAAGCCTTTGCTCAGGACATCATTTGAGGTAATCCCGCCTTTACTGATCAAAAATCCAATGTCTTTTGGTAGGCCCCGCACCAGATCCATTAAAAACTCAGACACCGCTACCCCAAACTCTAGGCGGATCTGGGTATTGGCAAAACTCAACTCCTGACGACTGGTATAAATCACAGGGGTATGGCCCGTGGCATGGGCCTGATGAATCTGCTCTAGAATCTGCTGCAACATGGCCTGACGTTGAACCTGACTCTCTTCTAACAGATGAGACACGTCTACCTCGATCCCCTCAATTCCAGGTTCTTGCAGCAGGCGTTCAAGCTGTTGGGTGGTTTTTTTGACGTGGGAGCCGACAATCACGGCCCCTGGTTTTCCCCCTAAAGCATAGCTGCCCATTTCCTCCGGGGGAAACGGTTGAGGCCCTAAAGCCGCCAGAGCTGTCAAAATACTCGCGGCACTGCGAAACAAGAACCGCTTACCTTCCCCCGCCACCGCTAACACATCAGTAGCAAACTGGTCTAAATCCGCCTGGGTTTCTCCGTCTACCACCACACACTGATTGTGGGTCAGATGCCGCAAACGTTCCTGGGTTCCAGCCCGAATGTCCTCTAACAAAAACCGCTCCACCTGATTTGCGGCAATTTTCCCAGCGGTTTTTTCAGCCACATAGTCCGGTAGATAACTGAAATGATAGCCAAACACCGAGTCCTGGGCAAATTCCGTCTGATGGACTGGGGTGGGCACGCCATTAATATTCAGATAATGAACGCTATCCCGGGTAAACCGACCCCCCTCAAAAAAAGCTGGAATCAAAAAATGAGCGTCAAAGGGGCCAAGTTCCTGGGCAATCACATCGGTTTCAATCGGATAGTGACCCCTCAGGGTAGAATCTGAACGGCTCACCACCAGAAAATCCTCAGTTCCAGTTTGGGCGATCGCCTGCTTGAGATTGTGGGTGACTTCCCAGGTGACTGAGGCTGCCTCCTCTGGGGTGAGAGCTCGCGTATTGGTTAAGATAAAGAAGATCGGTGATGAGTCGGTCAATCCTGAACGCAGGGTATCGATATCCCACTGAGTCAACAGCAAACAACTGTGAACGGTTTGAGAACCCGTGGGGTCATCGTCTAGAACGATAATTTTGGGTCGCATGGGGCAGGGGTCTGGACAATAAATATTAGCCTATCACTATTCCTATGCAACTCCCTAATGGCCCTAAAACTCCGCGATGGTTGCGGATGGTTAAGTTAACCACTCGTCCCCTGGATTACCTGGAGGATTACTACCAGCGCTATGGGGATTTTATCTGGATCGGCGGCGGGGCTCGACCTGCGATTTATCTCTGCCATCCGGAGGCAGTCCAAGCGGTGTTTAATGCTCCCCCTGGCCAATTTCAGATGAACCGGGGCGGAGGTCAGGTTTTAGAAATGCTGCTGGGGGATTATTCCCTGTTATTGCTCGACGGCGATCGCCATCAACGCCAGCGCAAACTTTTAATGCCGCCATTTCAAGGGGAACGACTGCGAACCTATAGCCAGTTGATTGTTCAGATTACCCAGACGGTGATGGCCCAAACTCCTCAAAACACTCCAGTTCCGGTGCGAGCAGTGACGCAGGATATTACCCTGAATGTGATTCTGAATTTGGTATTTGGCCTGAATCAGGGTCAGCGCTACGACCAGCTTAAAAAGCTTTTGAGTACTCTGCTAGATTTAATCGGTTCCCCCTTGGGGGCAGCGTTGATCTTCTTTCCCCAGTTGCAAAAAGATTGGGGCGGATGGAGTCCCTGGGGCCAGTTTATCCGTCAGAAGCAACAGGTGGATACTCTGATTTATCAGGAGATTCAGGAACGGCGGCAGCAACCAGAATCCTCTGGCAATGATATTCTCTCCCTGTTGCTGGCCGCCCGGGACGAGGCCGGTCAACCCATGACCCCCCAGGAATTGCGGGATGAATTGATCACGCTGCTGGTGGCGGGCCACGAAACTACGGCTTCAGCCCTGGCCTGGGGAATTTATTGGGTGAATCATTTACCCGAAGTTGGGGAAAAGCTCCGGCAAGAATGGGTCAGGTTGGATGGGAGTTCAGATTTAGAGGCCATTAACCGCTTGCCCTATCTGACTGCGGTCTGTCAGGAAATATTACGAATTTATCCTATCGCCCTGATGACCGGGGTGCGGCGATTGACGGCCCCCTTACAGGTGATGCAGTATCAGTTTGAGGCGGGAACTGTGCTATTTCCCTCGGTTTATCTGGTGCATCAGCGGCAGGATTTGTATCCGAACCCCAAACAGTTCCGGCCTGAGCGCTTCCTGGAACGACAATTCTCCCCGGCAGAATACTTGCCCTTTGGCGGTGGGCATCGGCGGTGTATTGGGTCGGCCTTGGCGATGATGGAGATGAAACTGGTGCTGGCCACGTTATTTACCCACTGGAACCTGAGCTTAACAGACTCTCGTCCCCTCAAACCGGTACGGCGAGGGTTAACGATCGCCCCACCCAGCTCTCTTAAAATGGTGGTTCAGGCTCGGACTGAGGTGATATCAAATCTGATGGGATGACAATATCAGATTGACTCCTAAAACAATCAAAACCATACTCAAAACCATCACCCGAGTAACTGGTTCTTGAAAGAACAGAAAAGCTAGTAACGCCACAAACAAAGGAACAAATTGGAGAGGGTTCAACTGGCATTCATGGGATTGGATTTGAGATCTAATTGAGCTTCTCATAGCGAATATTAACGTTCCGCTTTTCTCCCAGGTTAACCCCCTGAACCACAACGACCAGACCATTTGATGATCCTTCAAATACCAGACTAAAAGTAGCCTCTGTAATTGCGGTATTGGCTGTCCGTTCTTCTAACCCTTTTACCGTAAAATTTTTGCGATAAAATTCAATAGCGGCTGGCAACGTTAACTTTGTTTGAAAATTAACTGAACCTCCTACCCCTGAACCTGGCTGCTGTGTGACATTCTCTGCGTCTGCCGGAAGCGGAAAATCAGAAGTGGCTGAATTCTGAGCAGATTGATTGGGGGCGATCGCCTCAGGGAAATGATCTGGTAAATGACCTGGCAACTCAAAGGATCGGGCTAGGGCGGGCGCAGGACTATTGAAACAGCTCAGGGCAATTGCAGTTAAGCCGAGAAGCCGAATTTGTATTGATTTCATGGTGGTTTCCCTAACTGTAGTTTCTCTAACTCATCATTCCACTAACACCATTCCACTAACACCATTCCACTAACACCATTCCACTAACACCATTCCACTAACACCATTCCACTAACACCCATTAAAGTAGGTCTGAATTAATTCACCCAGCAAATATTCCCATTCTAATATTCTCGACAGCTTTTTAAAAACTGAGCCAGGCTCAAAATCAGAATTTTAGCTAATCCTAGAGCGCTTCCAAGTTTTCTTCTCCTGTCCGAATCCGCTGAATATAATCCACCGAAGTCACAAAAATTTTGCCATCCCCAATCTGACCGGTCTGCGCAGAAGCGACCAATGCTTCTAGGACAGAATTATAAAATTCATCCTCTACTACCAGCTCGATTCTGAGTTTTTGGTGAAACTCGATGGTATGCTTCACGCCCCGATAAGTTTCTGTTTGTCCCCGCTGTCGTCCGTAACCCCGCACGTCAGAAACTGTCATTCCCACAATTCCCGCCTCCACTAAAGCGGCTTTAACATCATCAAGTTTGTCAGGTCGAACCATCGCTTCAATTTTTTTCATGGTTTAGTTTTTACTATTAGTTTTTGTTGATGGCGATTGTCAGTCCCAGGAGTTATGGATTGGGGAGTTGGTAGGGTAATGCACCACCAACTCCCATACTCCAGCAGCGCAAGAAACGCTGTAATTTCTACCTGTTACAAAATAGATTTAGATAGATCTTTTTCGATGAGTACCGAATCTTTGTAGAGCTTAACCCAATAATTGAACCATCCTTCTCCAAAGTACCCATGTGAATCTCCAGGAACAGAGCCATTCTACACCTAAATCTTAATGTTCGTCTTCAGCCTTCGCCCTCAATATCCGTTCTGAATATCCGGTTTCAATATTTGCTTTTGAGGTTTGCTCTTGAGGCTGATCTGAATCTAGCTCTTATCCTCTTCAGTTGGCATCCTCTCCACGCAAATCAAAGATTATCCATGGAGATTTCCCAGATCGCTCCAACGATTTCCGCTTCCCAGCCCGATAGAAACCAGAATTCTAGAATAGAAATCACAAAAATACTTGACTGTTCAGTCTAAAATTGGTATTCTGGAGTTCATAGAGATCCGCCCAATTCTTACCTGGACAGAAGCAATTGTCCAGAGGGTTGTCCAGATCTTCGCCAGCATTCTAAATAGGAGACTTTTATGAATCTGACTCAAGAGCTACAAAATTTCCGTAACCAATTCCAGGGGAATGTTCCCACCGCCGTTCAGTCAAAGATGGCCCAGGCAACTCAGTACTTAGTCGATTCTGAAATCAGCCAAAAGGCTATCCAGACGGGCGATCGCGCCCCCAATTTTACCCTTCCGAATGCCTTGGGCAAATCAGTCGAACTCCAGGCCCTACTCCAGTCTAATGTAGTAGTTCTGGCTTTTTATCGCGGTCAATGGTGCCCCTATTGCAACCTGGAATTGCGGGCGTTACAAAATTACTTGCCTAAAATTCAGGCCCTCGGAGCAACTTTAGTGGCGATTTCTCCCCAAACTCCTGACCATTCTCTGTCTACCGCAGAAAAGCATGAGCTGACTTTTGAAGTTTTAAGCGATGCCGGTAATCAAGTGGCAAAACAGTTTGGCTTGGTCTTCACGTTGTCAGAAGATTTGCGCCCGATTTACGAAGACTTTGGGATTGACTTACCGGCTCACAATGGCGATCAAACCTTTGAATTACCCATCCCTGCCACCTATGTGGTCGATCGAACTGGAACTGTAGTTCATGCTTTTGTCAATCCTGATTATACCCAACGTCTCGATCCAGAAGAACTCATTTCAATCCTGGAAAAGCTTGCCCCAAATTCTTAAGATAAACTCTTCAGAATTCTTCAGAAATCAACCCCCTGATGGGATCAAAAAGCATCGATATGGCTTATGCTGTCTCAATTCCTGAATCAATTTTAATCATTGTTGATTAGTTGATTAACTGATTGTTGATTTCCTGTGTAGATTCCCTTTGTAAAGAGGCAAAAATCATGACAACCGATGTCAAATACCTCACCCTAACGGATGAAAACTTTGAACTCGAAGTCCTGCAAAGTCACACCTTAGTAATGGTTGATTTTTGGGCGGTTTGGTGTGGCCCCTGTCGAATTATGAATCCGGTAATTGCCGCGATCGCCGAACAATTTTTGGGCAAGGTTAAAGTGGGCAAGCTCAACGCTGACGATTATGAACAGCTCGCCACTCGCTATCACATTGAAGCGATCCCCACCCTGTTATTTTTCTATCAGGGGCAGATAGTAGATCGATTGGCGGGGGTGGTGAGTGAATCGGCCCTGAGCGATCGCCTTCACGACCTGCTCAAGCATGATGCCCCTGTAGAGAGTTCCGTTTGAGCAATCCGGCTAAAGGTGGTGGAGTGTTGGCTAAAACTCCTAGAGTAATACGGGAAATATGCCGCATTCCATGACCACAAGAAACGGAAGTCTGTGCTCAAATCCGGCCAGAGCATTTCGCAGTTTTGATCCATGTAAAACCCTACCTGAAAAACACCATGATTGATCTCTATACCTTCACAACTCCCAACGGGCGTAAACCCGCCATTATGCTGGAGGAAACTCAGCTTCCCTATCAATCCATCAAAATTGATATCTCCAAAGGGGATCAATTTACACCAGAGTTTATTGCCATCAATCCGAATAGTAAAATTCCGGCAATTGTTGATCAGGATACCGGAATTACAGTGTTTGAATCCGGAGCTATCCTGATTTATCTCGCAGAAAAAACAGGTCAGCTTTTGCCCACGGATACCGCTGGAAAAATGCAGGTGATAGAATGGCTGATGTTTCAGATGGCTAGTGTGGGGCCGATGTTCGGTCAATTGAATCATTTTCGCCGGTTTGCTGCGGAGAAAATCCCCTACGCCATTGAGCGCTACGAGAAAGAAACTCTGCGACTCTACGGGGTGATGGATGGACAACTCGCCAACCATGAATTTCTCGCAGGGGATTACTCCATTGCTGATATTGCCACCTATCCCTGGGTTGCCGCCTATGAATTCATGGGCCTGACCCTGGACAATCATCCCAACCTAAAGCGATGGGTAGATACCCTGGAGCAACGCCCAGCAGTTCAAAAAGGCATGGCTGTTTTGGAGTAAAGCAGCAGCTCAACAATTGAGCAAAGCAGTTACTTTCTGAACTATCTGATTAGCCTTACGGTATAGCGGATCAGGAATCCAGGCAATGGGAGAAGCGCCATCGGTGGTTTGCGGTCGCAATGCTTTGTAATCAATTGCCGGTTGATCGACAGAAAACTGAGGAGCCTGATCCGGTTCCTTCAAGAAGCGGTAGTAGAGATACTCATCCCGATAGGGAAAATCAATATTTTCCCCCTGGGATACTGCCGTAAGAATTTTTGAAGTCACACAAATATAGTGTAGATAAGTCAGTCGAATGCCCCGATCATAGAGAACCTGATCGATATTCTGAAAGTGGGGAGAGGTGACACAGTTGCCCGCCCGCTGTTCTGGAGGAAGCGCCTGAGCCAGATTATACACTGAACGTCCGGGGCGCAGAGCCATGTAGTTAGTGATGGTCTGGTCAGGAATACGAGGCACTAAAACTTCAATTTCTCCCTGGGCCAGATATCCCAACAATTGCTCCATCTCAGTCTGATCAAAGAATCCTCTATGGGAGGCAAAGAACCCGGCACAGAACACCTTACTCAACTGTTCCTCAGTGAACAGATTGTGTTTCTGTATTGCCTTGAGGTCAAAAGCCTGGTTGGGTTGACGATAGAGAAAATCATAAGTCACCCAATCATAGTGATTGAGCAGCTCAAATATCCGGTTCAAGTTGTCAAATACCAGTACATCCGCATCCAGAAAAATGAACTGATCAAACGGCCCATCAAAGGCACAGAACTTCCGGCGCATGGTGATCCGGTAATATTCCTCTGGGGTTGAAGTAAGTTGATGGCGATACCAGAAGGATTTGGCTATGGGATGCAAATCCCAGATTTTTTGCGTAAAATTATCCCAGCGTTGTAGGGAGTCCTGATCCTCAAACAATGTCACCTGGGGACGCTGGGCAATCTCTGCCTGAAGCCGCTCGACGTTGGTGTCGTAGGGCAAGATACAAACCGGAAAGTCTGCCCCAATGTTAACCTCAATACTATTGAGCAGAGCGACAACCTGATCATAAACCTTGTCATTAGCCAGGGTATAAATGCCGTTCATAGGTGCTTGCCATTAACCTCTAAAGCTTTCTAAACCTTAGAGTTCCCCAATTTCTGCCTAAGATCTCAATTGCCGCAGGCGATGTTTCCAGTTTTCCGATTTTTGAGCCCAGACCTGTTTCACCTGGCGTTGCCATTGAACCATGGAACTGGGTTTAGTGATGGGCGGTCGCTGATCTGGAGTATTTAGGTAACGGTAATGAAGAAATAGATCTTGATAGGGAACTCCCACATCTTCACCCCTACAGAGTTGCTCAAACTTTGACGAAGAAACACTCATGTAATGAATATAACTGATCGGTTGGCCTTTGTCATAGAGAATATGATGGCGCTCTTCAAAGGAGGAAGACCAGTGGCAGCCCGTAGCGTCCGCCTGATTGTCATAGGCAAAGTTATAGTAGGAAATCCCACTGCGCCACACCATGTAGTTCAGCAGGGTTTGGTCAGAATCCCACCAGGCCATCACCTCAGCCTCCCCGGACTGAAGATGGTCTAATAGTTTGGCCCGGGTTTGGGCATCAAATATCTGCCGGTGGGAGGCAAACCAGCCAGAACAGAAGATTTTAGCCGGAATCGTCTCAGGGGGAAAAATCTTTAAGAGTTCTGCCTCAGAACAGTCAAAAATATACTTCAAGTCGGATCTGTACTGAAAATCGTTGGTGATCCAGTCATAATCCCCCAGCTTTTGATAGACCTGATCCAGGGGACGCATCAACAAAGTGTCAGCATCAAAGAAAATAAATTGGTCAAATGGCCCATCAAAACAGCAGTATTTCCGATAACGCTCAATCCGATAGACACCTGAAATGCCTTTTTCCTGCCAGATTGCCTGGGCTTTAGGATGGGCACTCCAAGCCTGGGTTGCAAAGTTCTCCCACCGGGCAATGGAGTCGATATCCTCAAATAGCGTAACGTTGGGACGTTGGGCTATTTCCTCCCGCACCCGATCCAAACGGTTGTTGTAGGGAATCACACAAACCGGAAGTGGTCGGCCTGCATTGGCTTCGATACTGTTCAGCAACGCCACTAACTGGTCGTAGACGACATCATTGGCCAGGGTATAAATGCCCTCAGTCATTTCAGAATTCCTCTCCAGGCGTGATTAATTGACTAACCTGAGTTCATCCTACTTGACCCTCAAGGGAGACGGCAAACTTTTAATACCTGTAATGAGTGTTAACCAGCGTCGTTAGCCGAATTCCATGAGTTGGGAGTTTTTTCACAGCGTCTTTGGAGTAGAAGTGTTATTTGCTCCGCGCGGCGAGGCTTTCAAAAAACTTAAGGCCCTATACTAACCTCGTTAAAATTCAGGGTGGGAACTCTCCCACCCCATCGGTGACCAATTTAGACCAGGGAGAATCCTAACAGGGTTGGGTCTTCCACCCTAACATCCTTGAGAATTGCCAGGACTTCACCATTTAGGACAATTTCAGTGTTGTTACCAACTGTGGAAATAGTCAGCTCCTCAACTGTTAATCCTGTAGCCAGTCCCAGGCTATCAATACCCACTTCAAAGTCAAAGATTGTATCCGTTCCGCCTCCCTCAGCCAGAACAAACGTATCAAATCCCCCTGAGATATTTCCTGAGTCTCCGTAGAGACGGTCATTCCCCAAGCCCCCATCAATCAGGTCATCGCCCCCATCTCCCCAGATTCGGTCATTGCCTTCATTCCCGAAGAGTTGGTCGTTGCCGCCTTTACCGCCAATCCGGTCATTGCCAGCACCTCCGGTAATCGTGTCATCCCCCCCTGCAATACCGCCGGTGGCTCGACTATTTTGATCTCCCCGCAGCAGGTCGTTGCCCTCCCCGCCGTCAATCAGGTCGTTGCCCTCATTTCCAGCCAGAGTATCCTCCCCGGCAAGGCCCTGAATTGTGTCATTGTCTGGGGTGCCAACCAATTCATCGGGGTCAGGGGTACCAATAATATCACTCACTTCACCAGCGGAATCTACCGTGATTGTCACGGTAGCGGTATCAGTTTCGCCTTTCCCGTCACTGATAGTGTACTCAAATCGGGCCGTTCCAACAAAATCAGGGTCAGGAATGAAGCTAATATTGCCCCTGTCATCCAGACCAACGGTTCCATTAACAGCGTTGTCCACGCTCTCAACTGTCAGGCGATCGCCATCTGGATCGCGGTCATTGGCTAACAAGTCATCGACGGTAACGGTTAGCTCAGTGTTTTGAGCTGTAGTGAATTCATCGGCGACGGCGTTGGGGGGAGTGTTGGTGGTGCTACCGGTACTGAAGCCAAACACCACATAGCTTTCTCCAGCCCTATCGTTACCGTTGGGGTCACCTCCAGGTGCTCCGATAATGAGGTCATCAAACCCATCTCCATTGATATCCCCAGCACCGCTGACGGAACGGCCTGAACTGTCAAAGTTATCAATACCATTAATTACGAAACCGTTGCTGCCATTGAGATCGGACAGGTCTAAACTGGCTTCAAACCCATTGTTTCTACCAAACACCACATAGCTTTCTCCAGCCCTATCGTTACCGTTAGGGTCAGCACGATATGTTCCGATAATGAGGTCATCAAACCCATCTCCATTGATATCCCCAGCACCGCTGACGGAACGGCCTGAATAGTCAATTGCATCAGTACCGTTAATCACGAAACCATTGCTACCGTCAAGATCGGCCAGATCTAAGCTGGCTTCAAACCCATTGTTTCTACCAAACACCACATAGCTTTCTCCAGCCCTATCGTTACCGTTAGGATCACCCCCGGTTGCTCCGATAATGATGTCATCAAACCCATCCCCATTGATATCCCTAGCACTACTGACGGAAAAGCCTGAACTGTCAAAGTTATCAATACCATTAATTACGAAACCGTTGCTGCCATTGAGATCGGACAGGTCTAAACTGGCTTCAAACCCATTGTTTCTACCAAACACCACATAGCTTTCTCCAGCCCTA
>JAAURB010000109.1 GCA_012033335.1 Oscillatoriales cyanobacterium RM2_1_1 | reverse complement strand
GAAGGAACAGGGGAATAGTAAGATGCCCGACCAACCGACGAAGACGAAACGGTCTCGCTTCAGCCAGTCATCTAGGACATCGAACCAACCTCTCTGAAGTCGAGAGCGTTCGATTGCTATAGTCATTGACGCTTTTCTCCAAGACTAATCTTTAATAATGACAAGAGGTAAAGCTATTTAAATTTTTAGCAACTTTAAGTCACTAGATAGCGAAAAATGAGAATGTCCGCAAGGAAAATTAATTTTTCTTTACCTCATGGATCATAGTATACCGAGGATTTATGAGAGTGACAAGGGCAGAGAACATATCCTGATCAGGATAGGGCTCAAGATTTTAGCCAATTGTTAGCCGGTTATCCGACCAGGATTAGCGAGTAAAATTAGCTTAATATATTAGAACAAGCAAAAAATTTTTAAGCTTTTCTTCAAGTTCATGTTCACAATTGACATCATTGTTAAGTACACTCCCGTTTCTCTCTCGGTCGAGCGCAAAACCTTGGAAGAGGCAGAAGCAGTCTACCAGAGTGTTCTGGAAGCTGTTCGTTCCGATAGCTCCCGGTTGATTGAGTTGACCTGTGAGAAGATTCCTGACAAGAAAGTTGCAGTCCTCAACCACGAGATTGCTGCAGTTCAAATTTCTCAAAAGTCTGGTGCTACTGCTACGGGAAGAGCCCCAGGATTTGTTGCACTGACTTCATGACTTCTAGTTCAAATCCATTAACCCCGGCGATTAAAGTCCAAGAACTTTACTTTGGCTGGCCCCAAGGAAAGCCTGTGCTGCGTGCCTGTAGCTTGCAGGTTCCCCGGGGCCAGTTCTGGATGGTATTAGGGGCTAACGGTAGCGGCAAGTCAACCCTGTTGCGGATTCTGGCTGGATTGTTGCCTATTCAAGCGGGTCAGATTCAGCTTGAAGGGAGAGTTGGTTTTGTTTTTCAAAATCCTGATCACCAGTTGGTGATGCCTACAGTTGGGGCTGATATTGCCTTTGGTCTGGTACAGGATCGGCTGCCCCTGATAGAAGTGAGACAGCGAGTCAATGATGCTTTAACAGCGGTGAAGCTACAGGATTTGCAGCGACGACCGATTTATGCCCTGAGTGGCGGTCAAAAACAACGGGTGGCGATCGCGGCGCTTTAGCGAGACAGTGTGAGATTTTATTACTCGATGAACCCACGGCGTTGCTCGATCCAGAAAGCCAGCTTGATTTAGTGATTCAGGTACAGCAATTGGTCAAAACTTTAGATATTACGGCACTTTGGGTGACCCATCGGTTAAATGAGTTGGAGTATTGTGATGGGGCATTTTTGATTGAGCAGGGTGCAGTGGTGGCCCAAGGCGAGCCCAATTCCCTGAAGCAAAGGCTCATGCAAACAGCCCAAAACTAGCCAGCAAAACTAGTCAGCAAAACTAACCAACAAAACCGATCAGCGATAACAATAGGCCGATAATCTGGTTCCGCTCCAAAATTTCAGAAAAACTTCAGAAGCATTTTAAGGTTAGAAAAACTTAAGGAAAATTCAAGGAATTTTGTTTTCCCTGATGCAACCGTAACGTTTCTTAATCTGTAATCTAGTTAGGCTATTCGGGTTTATTTTGATTCAGCTCAGACCTGGGGGGGATAGCCAAGAGGTTTCATAAATGTTAAGATTCTTTACATAGACTGGAATAGTGGTAATATTTCAGCTTCGGGAGTAAAGTCAGACCAGTGGGGTTAGGGATATTTCTCGGATTCCACCTTTAGGTGGGTCTCAAAGCCGTACAGGTTCCTGTTCGTATCATCTCGGATTCTCGATATTCGCCTCTTAAAATACAAGTTTTGTGGTTAGGCATTCAGTGGGAGACGATCTATGAAAATCGCTAGGCCCTCAGATACGGATTCAGTACGAGCATATTTACGCGAAATTGGTCGCGTCCCTTTGTTGACCCACGAGCAAGAAATTCTCTATGGGAAACAGGTGCAGCGGGCCGCTGCTTTGTGGGAAAAGCGAGAACAGTTAGAAGATCGTTTTGGCAGTGAACCAACGTTTGCCGAATGGGCTGAGGCAGCAGGTTTGTCTGAAACGGAACTCCGTCAGATCTATGAAGAAGGTCAGGCTGCCAAGCAGAAAATGGTGGAAGCCAATCTGCGGTTGGTGGTCTCCGTGGCGAAGAAGTACATCAAGCGCAATGTGGATCTACTCGATCTGATTCAAGAGGGAACAATCGGAATGCAGCGGGGAGTGGAAAAGTTTGACCCCACCAAGGGTTATCGATTTTCAACCTATGCTTACTGGTGGATTCGTCAGGCGATCACCCGGGCGATCGCCGAGAAAGGTCGAACCATTCGGTTGCCGATTCACATCACCGAAAAACTGAACAAAATCAAAAAAGCCCAGCGCTCCCTGACCCAGCAATTGGGTAGAGCCGCCACGGTTGCTGAGCTTGCCGAGGAGTTGGAGCTGACTACCAAGCAAGTTCGAGAGTATCTAGAGCGGGCTCGGCTCCCCCTTTCTCTGGACTTGCGGGTGGGAGACAACCAGGATACAGAACTGGGGGATTTATTAGAAGACACGGGGGTTTCTCCTGAAGACTTTACTTTACAGTCTTCCTTGAGAACTGATCTGGAAGGATTAATGACAGAACTGACCGATCAACAGCGCCAGGTCTTAATGTTGCGATTTGGGCTAGAGGATGGCCAAACCATGACCCTGGCCAAAATTGGTGACCGGCTTAATATCAGTCGAGAGCGAGTCCGGCAAATCGAACGAGAAGCGTTAACCAAGCTACGCAAACGTAAGCAGGACATCAACGACTACATCGCCAGTTGACTTCACTTCTGTCTGCTATCGTGCCCTTCAGATCTCTGTAGTTTTTTTGCAATCCAACCTTTCCAGTTGGCCGATCCTGAAGGGTTCGGTTTTACAGATTGGTCTAGACCAGGAGGGTTGTTACATTAAAAACAGGTGAAAACCTTTCTTAATGAACCAAAAACATTCCACAACAATATTTCACAACGCGGAGGCATGGACGTGAATTCTAAATCCAACCAACGTTCAGAATTTTTTGATAAAGATGGCGAGGAAACAGGGAATTTACTCTGGAACTATGTACAATCGATGACCAATGAGACGGTTTCTCAGCTCTCTAAACCTAATTCTTCTGATGTCTTTCAGGTAATGGAGCGCAACATCATCGGACTTCTAGGAAACCTACCCTCTGAGAACTTTGATATCTCAGTTACTACTAGCCGTGAACACCTGGGTCGGCTGCTGGCATCTGCGATGATGAGTAGATATTTTCTGCGGAATGCTGAGCAGAGATTAATGTTCGATCGCTCCTTGAAAGCAACCGCAAACTACACCCTGGAGGATTCCGAGGACTGAGCTTAAGCCGTGAACTTTGAGCCGTGAACTCTAAGGTTTCTCTAATTCTTACAGTTGGTATAAGTAGCTGGGCCGATGACAAAAAATCCAACCGTGGAACCCGCAGATTGTGCTAGCGACAGAAAATCCAACCTGTGGGAACCAAGGGCTAATCTCAGCTCAGCCGATGTAAGGCTTAGGTACAATTGTGTCTTCCTATTTAGGATTTCAGAGAGCCTTTGATTGAACAGAATTTAGGTCTGCAATTGATCGAAACTCATTGGGCAGCAGGTTCAGCAGTAAACTTGTCGCCTCTTGATCTGACTCGATTACGGCGATCTCTCCTCCACTGGTACAACAGCGAGGGACGAGATTTGCCCTGGAGACAAAGCCGTGATCCTTACCTCATCTGGGTTTCAGAGATCATGCTTCAGCAAACCCAGGTGAAGACGGTATTGCCCTATTATGATCGCTGGCTCGACCAATTTCCGACGATCCAATATCTGGCCCAAGTAGATCAACAGCAGGTATTGAAAGCCTGGCAGGGTCTTGGTTATTATGCCCGAGCCCGAAATCTGCATAACTGCGCCCAAGTGATTGTGCGAGAATATGAAGGGTGCTTCCCCAGCACCTTGGCCGAGGTGTTGAGGTTACCGGGAATTGGTCGAACTACAGCAGGGGCCATTCTCAGCGCGGCATTTGATCAACCAGTCTCTATCCTGGATGGGAATGTTAAGCGGGTACTAGCTCGATTGACCGCCCTATCCAGGCCGTTAAACCAGGCAATTAAGCCCCTGTGGAAGCTGACGGATCAGTTGATCGACCTTGAACATCCGCGAGATTTTAACCAGGCACTGATGGATCTAGGGGCAATCTGTTGTACTCCTAGATCCCCCGATTGTGCCCATTGTCCTTGGCAGTTTAGCTGTCAAGCGTATGCCCTCAACCTGCAAACTCAACTTCCTATGCGTGAACCTTCTGCCCCTCTGCCCCACAAAGCAATCGGGGTTGCCGTAATCTGGAATAACCAACAGCAAATTTTAATTGATAAGCGCCCTGAAAAGGGTTTGCTTGGAGGATTGTGGGAGTTTCCAGGGGGTAAAGTTGAGCCTGGAGAAACCATCGAAGCCTGTATTCGCCGGGAGATTCAAGAGGAACTGGGGATTGAGGTGGAGGTTGGGGATCACCTGATCACCATTGACCATGCCTATAGCCATTTTCGCATTACCTTAAATGTGCATCATTGCCGCCATCTCAGGGGAGAACCTCAACCCCTAGAATCTGATGAGATTCGCTGGGTTACCCTGGCAGAAATTGACCAATTTCCCTTTCCCAAAGCCAATGAACAAATTATTGCAGCGTTGAGAGGGGAAGGAATCTAGTACTCAAAACCCAGCATTCTGAATATGCTCCCAAGCCTGATCGAGTAGAGTTGGACTGTCTGCGTCCAGCCAGTGAATGGTTGGATCAGCCCGAAACCAGGTGCGCTGGCGTTTAGCAAATTGACAGGTATGGAGAACAGTCAGGTCAATGGCTGTTTTCAAATCAATCTCTCCAGCCAGATAGTGCTGCATTTCGCCATAGCCTAGGGTTTTTAACAGGGGTAAATCGGGGCCATACTTCTGGCGAAGGGTGGCCACTTCCTGGACGAACCCTGAATTCACCATGGCTTCAGTTCGGGCTTGAATTCGTTGGGCCAACCGAGCGGGTTCCAGGGCCAAACCGATTTGCAAAATTAGATAATTAGGGGGCGCTTCTCCCTGCTGGGCTGAGATCGGTCGGCCCGTCACATAAAATACCTCCAATGCTCTCCGGGTACGGGCTTCATCATGGGGATGGATTTTTGTAGCGGCCTGGGGATCAATTTGTTGGAGCAATTGATAGCAATAAACCTGACCGAGGACTTGAAATTGCGATCGCAATTCTGACTGCGGGGCAACCCGGGGAATTTTCATCCCCTGGACAATAGACTTGATATAAAGTCCAGTGCCTCCCACCAGTAAAACAGGGGCCGTTCCGGTTGCCAATAAATTCCCAATTAAACCCTGGGCTTGTTCCTGATAATCTGCTAAAGTTAAAGTTTGGGTGGGTTCGCAAATATCAATCAGATAGTGGGGTACTAAGGTTTGCTCAGCCAGAGTTGGTTTGGCAGTCCCAATATCAAATTCTTGATAGATCTGACGGGAATCGGCGCTAAGAATTGCAGTTTTGAGCCGCTGGGCTAGCAGAATACCTAAGCTCGATTTCCCAGTTGCCGTTGCGCCACAAATGACAATCAGTCCTGTCACAGTAAAGTTCGCAGAGTTATTCTGCAAAGTTAAGTCTTAAAAATTGAATTTCAAATCAATCTCAATCAAGTTTTAACATTTAGTCAGCATTAGCTTGCAAAACCTGTCTGTAAAGATAGGCTCTTCTATTAACCATTATTAACCATACTGTACTCTATTCCCCAGTGCAGTAGTACACCCTGGATTTAAATTTCTAATGAGAAGCCCCCAAGGTCGTTTCTAACCCTTTTGTGCTAGAATTTAGAGGGGATTTGTCATTTTGAAGTCAAAGGGACTTCAGCGCCATTATCGGAGCCATACTCGCATGACCAGTAGCTACAGTGCTGAGCAGATTCAAGTTTTAGAAGGATTGGAAGCCGTTCGCAAGCGTCCGGGGATGTATATTGGCTCCACGGGGCCGCGAGGTTTGCATCACCTGGTTTATGAAGTCGTTGACAATTCTATTGACGAAGCACTGGCCGGTCATTGTACCCACATCGAAATTGACCTGAATGCTGATGGCTCAGTCACCGTCACCGATGATGGTCGAGGGATTCCGGTTGACACCCACTCAAAGACCGGCAAGTCGGCTTTAGAAACGGTACTGACGGTACTGCACGCCGGCGGTAAGTTTGGCGGGGGTAGCTACAAGGTCTCCGGCGGCCTCCACGGGGTTGGAATTTCTGTTGTGAATGCCCTGTCCGAATGGTTGGAGGTAGAGGTTTGCCGCAACCAAAAATGCTACAGTCAGCGGTACGAGCGAGGGGCAGCGAAAACGGAGTTATCAGAGCAATCCCTGCCAGAACCGCGAACCGGAACCTCGGTCTGCTTTATGCCAGACAACACTATTTTTACCACAGGAATTGAGTTTGAATACACCACGATTGCCAATCGGTTGCGGGAACTGGCCTATCTGAATGCCGGAGTCAAGATTACCATTACCGATCATCGTTTGGAGTTGTTAAAGCGGGATCAGCCCAAAGTTGAAACCTATTGCTATGAAGGGGGCATTAAAGAATATATTGCCTACATGAATCGGGAAAAGCAGCCTTTGCATCAAGACATTATTTATGTTTCTGGCGAGCGCAGCGATGTCCAAATTGAGGTGTCATTGCAATGGTGTGTGGATTCCTACAGTGAGAATATTTTAGGCTTTGCCAACAACATTCGTACCATTGATGGGGGAACCCATCTAGAAGGGCTAAAAACCGTCTTAACCCGCACCGTCAACAACTTTGCCCGCAAACGCAACAAGCTCAAAGAAGGGGAGTCCAACCTGGGGGGCGAGAACGTCCGTGAAGGCTTGACCGCTGTAATTTCGGTGAAGGTGCCTGACCCAGAATTTGAAGGGCAAACCAAGACAAAACTGGGCAACACTGAGGTCAGAGGTATTGTTGATTCTCTAGTGGGAGAAGTTTTGACTGAGTTTCTGGATTTTCATCCGGCCATTGCCGATATGATTCTAGAAAAGGCTATCCAGTCCTTTAAAGCAGCAGAAGCTGCCCGTCGTGCTCGGGATTTGGTGCGGCGTAAGTCGGTGCTCGAATCCTCCCCGTTACCAGGGAAATTGGCAGATTGTAGTGAGCGGGATCCAGCCAAATCAGAAATCTTTTTAGTGGAAGGGGATAGTGCGGGGGGCAGTGCCAAGCAAGGACGCGATCGCCGTAATCAAGCGATTCTACCTCTCAGGGGTAAAATCCTGAACATCGAAAAAACCGACGATGCCAAAATTTACAAAAACAATGAAGTTCAGGCTTTGATTACGGCCTTGGGCATGGGTATTAGGGGAGAAGAATTTGACCCAGGTCAACTGCGTTATCACAAAGTCATTATCATGACAGATGCGGATGTGGATGGGGCCCATATTCGGACATTGCTACTGACTTTCTTCTATCGTTATCAGCGAGATTTGGTTGATCAGGGATACATTTATATTGCCTGTCCTCCCCTGTATAAATTTGAGCGGGGTCGGAGTGAACCACAGTATTTTTACAGCGATCGCGATCTACAGGGTCACATCAGAACCTTGCCCGATAACGCTAACTATAATATCCAGAGATTCAAAGGTCTAGGTGAGATGATGCCCAAGCAACTCTGGGAAACCACGATGAATCCAGAAACCCGAGCCTTGAAACAGGTTGAGATTGAGGATGCTGCTGAGGCGGATTGGGTGTTTACAATGCTGATGGGCGATCGGGTTGCTCCCCGGCGAGAATTCATTGAAGCCAATGCCGCAAAATTGACGATTACCGATCTGGACATTTGATTGACTTCCGAATCTTTCTGAACTTCTTTGAACCCCAGAGATTCTATTCTAAAGATCTGCCCTCCTTCCATGCCTTCTGATTTAAGGCCCTTTCGGTGAACTGATAATAAATTTACTAATATTAATAAGTGCACGACTTAAATCACCAGGAATCACTTTCAGGGGCTGGCACTGGTTTGCTAAAAGGTGTTAAGTCCCCAATTCTCTTGTCTGCAAAGGATTCAGACATTTTTCCATGAAAGCGCTCAAAGCTGCAACTGATAGGCTTCAGGAACCCCCAGCTCCTGATAAGGAACCAGTGCCGGGAACGTTCTTGCCTACGCGAGTGCAAACCTCATCTCCTTCAAGTGTCACTGACGATGGTTTTGGGGCTGGCGGTGATCAGTGTTGTGCTTTTTGAGCGATTCGATTTTCCCAACGCATAATTGTTGTGTGAGATTTGCCAAACGTCCGTCCGGCTGCTCGCACGCCCATTCCCTCGGTTCGAGCATTGAGTGCATATGCTACTACCTGGCTATCATTCCGTAAACGAGCCATCGGGGTTCCTGTCCGCTCATTAAATCGTTTCTTGGATTCCTTGCACTGATATCGTTGCACTAATGTTCCATCATTTAGTGAATCACGACCCTGTTTGATAACTTTCTGGCTCTGACAATGAGGACATTCCATTGCTTCACAATCCATACACTGTAGTCATTCTAACTGACTTCTCTTAAAGAACCAGTGCCCTGGATTTCCTCTATCGTCGCTTTGCCCACGACGAATAAAGTCCCTCAAAAACCTGCTAACCTATTGGGGGTGGGTTGATTTTCAACTCACCCTAGGTGCATTATGTTCAGTTGGGAACTCGGAATCATGCGGAAATTTGTCGGTCTAGCTCTCGCGATTCTACTCGGTGTGTTAATTTGGGAGACCCAGTATCCCAATCTGGTGGCCTCCCAGGAGTTTTTCTCCCAGGGCCATCTAGGACAAGCTCATGCTCCCATGCCGGGTCAAATCGGGTCAATGCATCAGGGCGATCGCCCGATTCCTTCTCCCATGGTTGCCCAAGCTCCTCGCCAAGAGGTTCAGGCCACCCCCGTTCAGTATGGCAGCATTGACGGCAAATCAATCACAGGATACATCGCCCGTCCCGCCCAGGCCACAGCCACCCTGCCTGGATTGATTGTGATTCACGAATGGTGGGGTTTAAATGACAATATTCGTAAGATGACGGAGCGGTTGGCGGGGGAAGGCTATCTGGCTCTGGCTGTGGATTTATACGGAGGAGAGGTGGCAGAAACCCCTGAAAAAGCCAAAGAATTAGTCACGGCGGCTCAACAAAACCCAGAGGTTCTGAAAAACAACCTCCGACAAGCCTATCAATACTTGGAACGAGAGGAAAAAGCCCCTAAAATCGCCAGTATTGGTTGGTGCTTTGGGGGAACCTGGTCATTGAATACGGCCCTGTTGTTTCCCCGGCAATTGGACGCAGCGGTGATCTATTATGGGGGCGGGATTGAAACCAGCCCAGAGAAATTGCAAGATCTGGAGATGCCAATTTTAGGGATTTTTGGAGAGTTGGATCAAAATCCCTCCGTAGAAACTGTCCGCCAGTTCGAGGCGGCCTTGAAGGGACTGGGAAAACCTGTTGAAATAAAAATCTATCCAAATGCCAATCACGCCTTTGCCAACCCCTCGGGAACCCGTTATAATCCGGAAGCGGCTGCGGATGCCTGGACAAAAACCGTGGCGTTTCTGGCAAAGCATTTGACAATAAATCAAAACTAGTAATTCTTTATGGCTTTTACCTGGGCGAATCTAACCCTTAAATGATTAACTCAGAATCCTGAAGCCAATAAAGCGGAATAGCCGTTTCGCTTTTCTAGGGCAGGCAAGATGCTTGCCCCACAGGACTTTCATCTAAGTTGATAGACCTCGCTCAGGGTCAAGCTACTAATCAATCGACTGAACTAGGGTGAGTTGCATCACCACCGCGATTGATCCATCTCACTTGTTATACTGACCTCCATCACTTACCGGGTGAGTCCCTCGGGGCATACTATGAATAGTTAAGCATACTCAACAGTTCAAAGCAGTTCCATCAATCTATTCAAACCAATTTTGCTGACTAGACTGTCATGGAGATTGTCTAGGATCAGTGTCTTGAGATTTGCTTCCTGTAAAAAATGGAAGCAGCAGTCTGTAATGTGCCTCCTAGCAGTCCTGAAACACTTCAGTGGGCTGCTTTTTTTTGGAGAGGAGGTTACTCCTGAACTGCGACGCAATCCGGCTGATTCAGCATTTATCAATTGTTACGGATAAATCTCTGACTAAAAATTGGATTGCGTCAACACAACCTTCCCGATTGCTCGACCTGACTCGGCTTGTTGATGAGCAGACGCAATTTCAGTCATGTTGAAGGTCTGAGAATCCAGCAGAGGCCGTATCTTCCCTTCCTCTACTATTTGAGTCAGTTTCGACAGGATTTCTCCGTGATGAGCCCGACCCACCCCGAATAGCAGGGGAATCAACATGAAAACTAGATGCAGAGTTAGCCCTTTTGCATGAAGTAAGGTCAAGTCTTGCTGAGATAAGGAAACTATGGACACGACCGTTCCATTTAGCTTTGCAGCCTTGAAAGCATTCTGAAGATTGTCATTGCCCACCGTATCAAACACCAGATCAAAACCCTGACCATCCGTATGCTCTGCCACGAATTCCTCAACGGGTTGTTGACGGTAGTTAATGGTGATATCTGCTCCTAAATCCTGGGCGATCGCGGCTTTCTCATCACTAGAAACCAGAGCATAGACCCTTGCCCCTGCCCACTGCGCCAGTTGTACCCCAATGTGTCCCACGCCTCCCGTTGCCCCATACACCAAAACCTTTTGTCCTGACTGAACTTGGGCGCGATCGATTAGCCCTTCCCAAGCTGTAATTGAAACCAGGGGAAGTGCCGCCGCTTCTGCCATTGTGAGGGACTTTGATTTATGGGCAATCAAGCGGACATCGGCCAGCATGTACTCGGCTAATGCCCCACCCAACCCTTTTACGCCTCCTGCACAAGCATAAATTGCATCTCCAATGTTGAACTGCGTCACCCCTGCTCCAATCGCTGCGATCGTTCCTGCCACATCCCCATGCAAAACGGCTGGGAAAGCCGGGGCAATATTTGCTACGGCTCCTTGTCGGATTTTGTAATCAACCGGATTGACGCTGGTCGCCGCGACTCGAACCAGGACATGATTGGGAAGAATTTCTGGAATGGGTAAATCGATTTGCTTGAACACGTTGGGGTTGCCAAATTGTTCAATGACTAGAGCCTTCATGGGCTGATCTCTCCTGCAAAAACTACCTTGTATAGAGTACGATCTCCATATTGTTGCCCGTAAGGATTTACGGCAAAGTGCAATAGTTACTTTTTGGTAAACATGGCTCTAGATCATGATTTCAAAAGTTCTCAACTGAGCTACTTGCCTCAGCCAGCCCTTGAGCGGATTGCCAAGATGGATCTATTTGATACAAACTGTGCTGGACATCAAGTGCTTGAACACATTGCCAATAAATGGACGATTTTGATCGTCTATGCCCTAACCCAAGGCAAGAAGCGGTACAACGAACTTAAGCAACAAATTATCGGCGTATCGCCTAAAATGTTGATTCAAAACCTGCGAAATTTAGAGCGATGTGGATTGATTGAGAGAGAGGTTTACCCCACTGTTCCTCCAAGAGTTGAATATTCACTCACCCCCTTGGGAGCGTCTCTAATTGAGCCCTTAGCCGCATTGGGTGAGTGGGCATATCGACACATTGCAGATGTAAAAACTGCATCAGACTATTACGACAAAAATCCAGATTCCGATGATTACTGGAAACCGAAGTAGGTAGGTGGTTGTAATGAATTGTCAAATGGAAGGGGGTCTGGGGCTTCATCCCAGGAAGGAGGCACTGCCCCCTTCACCCCCCATCAATTTTTTAATTGATTGCGTCAAGTTGATTGCGTCAAGTTAATTGCGTCAAGTTACTTATTCAAGTGTGTCGAATAAGTTGATAAGATCTACGGAAAAATCCTGGAGATTTCATGCTAAAGCATACTGATTTTGATCTAAGTGATGAGTCAAGTCGGGTTAGAGTCCTGAGTGAAGCTCTTCCCTACATTCAAAAATTTGCTAACCGCACCGTTGTTGTGAAATATGGTGGGGCTGCCATGAAAGATAGCACTCTCAAGGATCAGGTGATGCGGGATATTGTGCTACTGTCCTGTGTAGGAATTCGGCCTGTGTTAGTCCATGGCGGTGGCCCCGAAATTAATCTCTGGCTAGAAAAGCTAGGGATTGAGCCTCAGTTCAAAAATGGTTTGCGGGTTACGGATGCCGCCACGATGGAAGTAGTAGAGATGGTGTTAGTGGGTCGTGTCAACAAGGAAATTGTCTCCCTGATCAATCAAGCTGGAGGGGCTGCCGTCGGACTTTGTGGCAAAGATGCCAATTTAATCCGGGCTCGTCCCCAGGGAGAGGCGGAAATTGGCTTCGTGGGGGAAGTCAGTGGCGTTGATACAAAGCTTTTAGAGTCCCTGGTCAGTGGTGGTTATATTCCGGTGGTCTCTAGCGTAGCAGCCGATGATGCAGGACAGGCTTACAATATCAATGCTGATACGGTGGCGGGAGAAATCGCCGCTGCTCTGGGAGCAGAGAAGTTGATCTTACTCACCGATACCGCTGGAATTCTGGAAGACTATCACGATCCCACCACCCTGATTGCCAAGCTTGATATTCAAGAAGCCAGGAAATTAATCGAGCAGGGAATCGTCTCCGGGGGAATGATCCCAAAGGTGAGTTGCTGCGTTCGGAGTCTGGCCCAAGGGGTTCGAGCCGCTCATATTATTGATGGGCGGGTTCCCCATTCACTCTTGCAAGAAATTTTTACCGATGCTGGGGTTGGGAGCATGATTATGGCTTCAGGCTTTTCCCTGGATTGACAACCTATGACTTGGCAATTTAACGCTTAATTGACGCTCAATCCGTATCCCAGGATTTGGTCGGAGCTTCAACCTCCGATTCTGAGTAGCTTTCGGAATAGCCTTCAGCATAGTCCTCAGAACAATAAGCTGGCTTTCTAGGCTCTGGGTAGGAATCTAAATCTAAATCTAAATCTATCCGTTGCAGCGATCGCTCCCTAGCTGGAGCATCCAGGTCAGACACTTGACCGGGGGGTAATTGATCCAAGGGTCGGAGTTCCTTCAGGGCAGGAGGAGATTTCCGCGCAAAGGTCTTCCAGGCCACTCGCATCCCTGTAAATAGGCTCCCCGTTGCACTTTGTACCCGTTGAGCCTGCTTTCTAGCCCCTTCTAAGCTGCGATCCACCTGCTTGACGACCTGACCCGCACTTTCAACCCCTTGACTAACATCATCCGTCAGCTCACTGATTTCTAGACCTGTCATTCGGATAGCCTCCAGGGTTGGGGGAAACTCTCGGCTGAGGGTATCTGCCAATTTTTCCAGGCTTCGAGCGGCCCGAGCGATTGCCTGAACTGCAGGTAAGGCGACAACAAGCACTGCAGTCAAACTGACTGCGACTAGCAAGAGAGATAGGCCAAGCCAAAACAGAGGATCAATCACAGATTTTGAGAAGCTTATAGCTCAGTAAACATCATCTCATGGCTCCCTCAACTATAGCGACTTTCTGAATCGAACGTTCTAGAAGCCCGATTTTTTGTCTTGTCTAGTCATCTTCTGGAGGACGGTTAAAAGGTAAAAAGCTTAATCTAGATGGGGAGTAAATGCGCCAAAATGGCCCTCCTTAACGCGGTATAATTCGGGGCTATGGGCAGGGAAGACACTCCAGAAAGCCTAACTTTGGAACTGATGGCATCTAAACAGATGCAATGGTAGAGGCAGCGGCTTAAATTTAACAGCCAGCCTCTCTGATCAGTGCTGAAGGGGCAGCAGTTGAAATCCTGGCGATCAGATTGAAACTTGAGATTGAAACTTGAGATCAAACTATGGTTCTGAGCCTTGACCTGAGGAAATTCTAACTTTGTGCCTGAAATATTGTGACTGAAATATTGTGACTGAAATATTGTGACTGAAATATTGTTAAGGAGGGTTTATGGCAATTAGATATATGGGACTTGAAACGGTACCATCCTCTGTAATCCCCTTGATTTGTACTTCAATAACCCCTGGTTGGCCCAGTTCTGCTACGGTACCTGATGTGCAACTGAGGTTAAACGCTCTCCGGGCTGGTTTGAGATTGATGGATAGAAGTCTATGTACTCAACCTCCCTACAATGGTGGAGCGTATCAGCGATCTCCAGAAAGAAACCGTTCCCTATTTGTCGAGGAATATGATCCGACCAATATCGATCCAATTGTTCAGCTCCAGATTCTACCCAGTCAGCCGGGAAAAAAAATCAGACCTTACTCCATTCATGTGACCGGGTTTAGTGGGACTAAAGCCCTGAGAATCGAAAGGTATAATCAGTCTGTTAGCCTCAATACTCAGGTTATTCAGACCCTCTCCATTAATCCAAACTCTCGCCAATTAGTGACATTTAATGGACAAGCCCATGATGCAGATTTTTTGCTGTTTGTCTGCACTGGAAAGGGCAATAATTCCTTCTTTGTGGATCTGTTAGCATTTGAATTGGTTTGAAAAGTCTTCCTAATCTTCCCCTTAACCCACATTCCGCACTTTGAAGTGTCACACTGGGAATTAACTGGAGTGAGGAGGAAGTAAAATTAACAGCAGCTTAATTGTCCAAAACCTAGACCATCTGGGAATTGTGGCGGGCTTGATAGATGAGCTAGGACTGGTTGAGCAATAACGAGTACCTAGGGGAAGACCCGAGAGAAAAGGTAAGTTCAGGAGTAGTGGTCAAAGCAATGATCCTGAATGGGTTGGGCTGTGTATCGGCTCCACTATATTTGTTTGAAAAGTTCTTTGAGGGCAAAGCAACCGAGCATCTGTTGGGAGAAGAAGTGCAGGCAGAGCATCTGAATGATGACCGTCTGGGCCGAGAGCTAGAGAAACTGTATACGAAGGGCCTGAGTCAACTGTTCATCCTGCTGTGTATGAGAGTCGCTCAAAAGTATGGGCTTAAGTGTGAAAGTGCCCATCTAGACTCCACCTCGTTTGCAGTCGAAGGAGAATAGGACAGCAGCAATGAGGTAGTGGTAGAGGGCGCACCCGCGCCGATTCAAATCACCTATGGGTATTTCACCTATGGGTATTCACGAGACCGACGACCGGACTTGAAGCAGTTCATGATGAATCTGGTGTGCTGGGGAGACTGTAAATTAGTTTGTGTAAGTGATCAACATAGCCAATAATGAAGGAGATCACTATGACAACTCAACGCAAGATCAGCTTGAAAACCAACAACACAGTCAACCAGCTCATCGACGAACTGCT
>JAAURB010000108.1 GCA_012033335.1 Oscillatoriales cyanobacterium RM2_1_1 | reverse complement strand
TTAATTATCAAACAGAAGGGGGTCTGGGGCAGTGCCCCAGGAAGGGCACTGCCCCCTTCAACCCCCTCACATGTATCTTCTAATTAATTTGTGCCTAGCTACTTACAACTTTTAACTTCAAGGGTGACAAGATAGTTGAGTGGCTTGATTCTAGCAGCACGAGTTGGGAACCATACAGATGAGCTCATTGAAGAGCTGGTAGTCAGCACTGATAGTTGTCAGCTATTTCAATTGGATTGGGCAGCATTCTCGATTGAAAACAACTGCTGCTCAAAGAGCTGGGCTCGCTACAGTTCCTTGAACTTGGCAGGATCTGGAAAAGTATCCAACAATAGTTTGATGCACAACCATAATTTTTGACTTCTTTAAATAAGCTCTGATATCCGGCACTCTCTTGCCAAATGTTTCAGGATTTTTAATTCTACATCCATTCCCCTACTTCCCCTTCAGAGTTCGAGCTTTTGATTTTTTTATATTAGAATACTCGGAAAGTGACAGAAGAGGGTTAAGTTCAAGGGAGTGGAGAACAGTGAGTCTATGAAATTCCCCAAAATAGCACAATTCTCTGGATACACCAGAACGAAGCCAGGGTTCCAATGGTATAGGTGGGAATCCAATCAACCCAGGGTTGACTCCTCCAACCCGATTTCTGGACGCTCCACCACACTAGCAATACCCCCAGAACAAAGGTAAGCTGACCCACTTCAACCCCTAGATTAAAAAATAGCAATGCCGGGGGAATGTCCTGTTGGGGCAAACCGACTTCAGACAGCGCCCCTGCAAAACCAAACCCATGGAGTAATCCGAAGGTGAGCGCCACTAACCAGGGGGATTTTTCTGTGAGTCCCGGTTTACCCCGGTGGCTCTGGGCCAATTCAGTTGCAAGGAATAGAATACTCAGGGCGATCGCCGCTTCCACAGGCGTTTGGGGAATCTGCACTAACCCCAGGGTTGCCGCCCCCAGAGTAATACTATGGGCCACGGTAAAAGCTGTGATCGTTTTCACCAATCCCCAAGATGGCCCCACAATCAACACTAATCCCAGCACAAATAACAGATGATCAATGCCACTAAAGATATGGTTGATCCCTAATTTCAGGTAGGTACTGCCCACACCAATCAGGGTTGGTTTTTCAGAAATCGTGAAACTGGATTCTCCCCCCTGCAACAGGATGGTTTGATCATGGCCATCGGCCCACTGAATTCGGATGAGGACTTCAACCACATCCGCCAAACTAGGAAAACTAATGGCTTGATTCACCAGACCGGTACTACCGCAGTCCAATCGCCACCGGGTCAGGTGAGTTTGGGGAGTAGTCAACAGGGTGGGAATCTCCGTGGATTGGCAGCGTTCGGGGAACTGAGGCTGAGCGGTAATCCGGTTGCCTGCGGTTTCATCGCCAAACATCACATTAGTTGGGGTTTTCCAGCGAATCTCAAACTGATGGGCTGGGGTTTCCTTGATTTCCAGATATGTCGTTTGAAAACCGTGGGCATTGGCGGAGGGTGCAGGCAGAAACGTGACAAACAGGGCAATCAGGAGACTTAGGCAGGCGGGAATGACTCTTCCTGGCAATGCCGTTCGATTATCTCCCCCGAAATTTCCCTCAAAATTTGCCCTCAAAATTTTGAATGAATTAGAATCGTGCATCAGTGAGCCTCCGATGGAGCTGAATTTTTAGCCATCGGTTCTGCCAGAGCCTCAGGGTCAATTTTGACGGTATAGCGATCGCGCAATTGCTGATAGAACTTTTGATTCCGTTGACTCCGCTCAGCCCGCAGCCAATCGAGGCGAACATCATGGCGAACTTCTGCCAGGGTTGCCGGATGACCTGAAAGGATTTCAGTCGCCTGGATCAGATGGGTTCCGTAGACGGAGTGGAATGGCCCCTGCCAGCCCAAAGTGGTGACCGGGGAAATTTCCCTGGCAAAGGTTGAACCCAATAATCCGGTAATTTCTGAGGGAGACTGGCGAGTAAACTGAGTCGGTAACATAGTGCGATCGCCCAATTCTCTGGGGTGCACTTTTTCAGGTTGGGCTTGAAGTTGAGACAATAGTTTTCGGGCATCGGCATCGGCCTCTGAACCGCGCAATTCTCGACTGAAGTAAATCTGTGAAAAACTAAATCGACTGGGGATGGCATAGGATTCAGGGTGGGCGGCGAGGTAGGACTGCAGTTCCTGATCCGTTGGTTCTGGTAGGGTATCAAGGTCTTCTGCTAAAAACTCCATCTTTTGCACCAACCGTCGCCGAATAATCAGATCATTTTGATCCATGCCCAGTTTTAGAGCTTCTCGATAGAGTACCTCCTCTCGAATGTACTGATCGATGGCGGCTTGGAGTTCCTCGGGGGGAGGATTACTTCCCCATTGCCGCCGCCAGTTGCTCTTGAGCATTTCGAGCACCCCAGCAGACAACTCAATCTGATCTGATGCCGGTTTGAGAGATGAATTCAGGAATGATCCGTTGACCCAAAAATAAAGCCCAAACAATAGGGCCCCTAAAACTAAAAAATGGATCAATGGTTCCCGTAAAACTCGGATGAACCAATGGGGCTGAATGGCATCATTTGGACTGGAATCTTCAGGAGCATCGGGGGGATTGTTCAAATTTTTAGGGACAGTCTCCTGCATTTCAATTCTCAAACGATAAACAAATAATAAACAGTGGTTATCATACGCCAAAACCCTCAATTAGCCCAGATTTCTTAACGTTGTTTGCCAGAGGTGATTGATGGTGACAAACGTGTATCCATGGTCTAACAAGTCAGCAATAATCTGATTTGCAGATTGAGCCACATCCGAACCCCCATGGTATCCGTCATGCAATACAATAATTGAACCATTTTGCGTCTGTCGGATCACCCGACCAACCACCTGAGGAATGCCGGGAAGCACCCAGTCCTCTGGGACAACGCTCCACATCACTGAACGATATCCCCATTGACTCAAAAGCTTTAAGGTTTGGGGAGTGAATAACCCATTAGGGGGTCGAACATCCCGAATCAAGTCAGGATCTAACCGACAGGTTTGAGCGATCAGCTGTCGAGTCCGTTCTAAATCTTGTTGAAATTGAACAGCGCTTAAGCGGGGAAAAGCCAGATGGTAATATCCATGCAACCCCAGCCAATGACCTTTTTGATAAACAGCTTGAGCCACTGATGGATAGCGTTCTACACAAACCCCCAACCAAAAAAAACTGGCTGGAATTTGATACTGATCCAAAACCTCTAACAGCTCAAAGGTATATTGAGGATGGGGGCCATCGTCAAATGTTAGGGCAATTTCCCTTCGCTCAGAACATCCTGCCCATAGACAGCCCGGAAAGGTAGTTTTCAAGACGGGATGAAGCAATGGAAAAAAGGGAGCTAAAGCCATTGTTCTCTACCTGTATTCTCTACCTGATCTCAGCCTGAAGCGCTATAATTGACTTCGATTGGGTGTATAACTCAGTTGGATAGAGTAGCTGCCTTCTAAGCAGCCTGCCGTAGGTTCGAATCCTACTACACCCGTTAAGCTATACCCGTTAGGCTACATCCGTATGCCCGAGCCTGATATGCCCGAGACAAGTTTGGGAAGATATTTGATGGGAGGGTATTAGAGCCGCTGTTCAATCAAGTCCCTCACGCCTTTGCTCCCTATCTTACTTTATCAACGGGTCAAATGCTCAACGTGGGACTCAAGCGAGACCCGATCAATATCAATAAATTTGAATCGAGAATTCTAAGCTTGAACCCTGAGTTTTTCCAATGTGTTCAAATGCAAGGCTGAAATTCTGAAATTATAGTACTCAAGATTTGATCGGGAGATTATCAGGGCCTTTTACCTGATAAGGTGTTAAGCAGTTGCCAGGAAATTAAACCGCTGGAGAGTTGCCTTGGGAGTTGAATTGCGAAGTTATGTCTATCTGGATCGTCTGCAACACCAACACGCAGCCTACATCGGTACAGTCGCTTTAGGATTTCTACCCCTGCCGGGGGATGCGTCCCTCTGGATTGAAATTTCCCCCGGAATTGAAATCAACCGAATTACAGATATCGCCCTCAAGGCCACTGCTGTGCGTCCAGGGGTGTTGTTCGTAGAGCGACTATACGGTTTACTGGAAATTCATTCCAGTCGCCAGGGAGATACCCTAACGGCGGGTCGAGCAATTTTAGATGCGCTGGGAGTGCGAGAGCGCGATCGCCGCAAACCCAGGGTAGTATCTAGTCAGGTCATCCGTAATATTGATCCCCATCAAGCACAATTGATCAACCGCAATCGCCGGGGCCAGATGTTACTCTCGGGTCAAACTCTCTATGTTCTAGAGGTCGAACCGGCTGCCTATGCGGCTCTAGCGGCCAACGAAGCGGAGAAAGCGGCGTTAATTAATATTTTGCAGGTTCAAGCCGTAGGCAGCTTTGGGCGGCTGTACTTGGGGGGCGAGGAACAGGATATTCTAGCTGGGTCTAAGGCTGCTCTAGAGTCGATGGAGAATATTGAAGGTCGAGATATCCTGAACGATCAACAGGAATAATCAGAATAATGTGATCCACATCTGCTTTGGAAAAACTTGATGATGGCAAATCTAGAACAGGTCGCTCAAGCGAAACAAGGGGCGGCTTATTGGAACCAATGGCGGGTTTATCATGGTCAAGTCGGGGTCAATTTATCAGACGCTAATCTTAGGGGATTGGATCTGAAAACAGCCAACCTGACCTCCGCTTTTTTGCAGCGGGTTGACTTGAGTTATGCTCAGCTTGACCGGGCAAATTTAAGCTACGCAGATTTGGATCAGGCTCAACTCCATCGAGCTGAATTATCAGGGGCAAATTTGCATCAGGCAAATCTCAGCAATGCCGACTTGAGCCGGGGAAATCTGGTCGGAGCCAATTTAAGTCAGGCCAATTTGTTAACCGCAAATCTCAACGAAGCCAGCCTCAATCACGCTGACTTAATCCAGGCTAATTTCATTGGAGCCAATCTAGCTCAAGCCCATCTCAAAGCAGCGGATCTGAGTTCCGCTCAATTTAAACAAGCCAATTTGAGGGGGGCAAATTTATCAAATGCTAATCTGGCTCAGAGTCATTTCTACTATGCCAATCTATATCAGGCTGAACTGATCAATGCCCATTCGTATCAAGCTAATTTTTACAAAGCCAACTTGATTGAAGCCCATTGCAATGGGGCTTCTCTGCTCAACTGTAATTTTTCCGAAGCCAACTTGATGAAGGCCGATCTGCGGTTTACAACCTTACAAAAAGCCAATCTCTACCGTGCAGATCTGAGGGGAGCCAATTTAACAGGTGCAATTCTAGATCGGGCGAATTTAATGGGGGCCAATCTTCAGGGAGCCTGTTTACGGCATGTAAATCTGGATCGGGTCGATCTCACTGACGCGATTTTGTAATGACTTTGGCCAGGATAGAAATAATTACTTTTGTAAACGCAATATCTAGCAATTTTTAATCCCATTAGGTAAGGATTTGGCGGTTGACTGACAAAACTCTCTTGCCCTTACCCCCTCTCCCAGGGTCGGATCACAAACGCACTGGAATCAAACCCAGATACTTCACTCCCCCGGGGTGACTTGAAACTGGCAGGAGAGAATCTCTACCCCCTGGGTGAGAGCGGTTCGCAATAGTTGACCGTAGAGGGGATCAGCGGTATCCCCTGGGGCAAACTCAGTGCAGTCTCCCCGATTCACTAAGTACAGCATCACAGCGCGATCGCCCTGATGAACGATTTCGCTCAGTTCCCTCAGATGTTTCTGGCCCCGTTCTGTGACGGTATCTGGAAACAGCACTGTATTTTTAATGGCCCAGGTAGTATTTTTGACTTCCAAATAGATAGATTGGGGGTTTCCAGCCAGGAGAAAATCCACTCGACTTTTATTCCCCTGACCATAGGGAACTTCAGATCGGATCTGCTGATAGTCCCCCAACTCTGGAAATAACCGTTGCTCCAAGGCAAGCTTGATGATCCGGTTGGGCAAAGCGGTATTGATGCCGACCCAGGTGGGTTTTGTGTCTTGCACCTGAATCATTTCCCAGGTATATGCTAGTTTTCGTTTAGGATTGGAGCTGTGGGAAACCTGAACTGGACTTCCGGGGGTACAAACCCCAGTCATCGGCCCAGTATTGGGACAATGAGCAGTAATTATCTCACCCGAATCGAGTTGAATATCAGCCAGAAAACGCTGATATCGTTTGATTAAAATGCCGGAATAAAGGGGGGGATAGCGGTATAGCCAGTCTGTTGAGGTGGGCATCTTTACTAAAGTTTGAATCAAATTTGCATAAGCGCGATCGCGCTGGATATAGATTTAGATGAGAGAGATCTCATCGCCTATCTGGAATCCTAACGATTGAGGTGAAATAATTGAGCCATGTTGCTCATCTTAGTTCGTCCCTACTCCTGGGGCAATGTCCTATCATCAGGCAGAAAACTTATTGCAATGGGTGTTGCATCAAAATATTGGCAGCTCTATAGACTTGAGGGTTCAGGGCAATGCAAAGCCTCTGAACTGTCTCAGGCCAGGGTATTTTTTACCACGCACTTCCCTCAGCTTAGAAATGGAGTTGATGTTCCCGATATCCAGGTTCAGCAAGAGCTGTTGAAGTTCCGGCAGGAATCCGATCGGGTGAGTTCAATGGATCGGGATCGAGCCGATCTCTGTTTGCTCTGCTTTATTTCCTGGGAAATTGAGCGAGTCTGTGCCTATCTGGAAGCCAGGTATGGTCAGGATCACCACTTTACCCGTCAGGAATTGTATCCTTTTGTACTTGATGAACAGGGCATCTATACCAATTCCTCCAGTCAACCGGCCTATCAATCCTTTGCCCGAGAAATCCTGCAAAGTTTTGATATTGATCAGAGTAGCTTGTCTACCTGGACAAACCGTCGGGTCAAATCCCATATCGAGCTCAATGCTTTTCTGCTCCAACGGGGGGTTTATCTGGTCAGTAATTGGGCGATTTTGAACGATACTTCCCCTCAGCAACTTGAGCGGATTTTAGGGGAATTCTGTCATCTGACCTCCCAGGAGGTGGCGGATAACGCTTGCCTCCTGTCTTGCTACCATCAGATCTACTTAAAACAACGACTAGAGGAGCGGCAAGCCGGATCTCGAAGACGTTGTCAGCCTCCTACTCCAGCTCAATATCAACAAATTGCTGAAATTTTTAGCCAGCAGTTGGGTCGCAGTTTCTCGGCTAAGTCGGTTGCCCTGGAAATTCAAAATCTATCGGTGTGCTTGCGGGATTATCGGGTGTTGATTCGGGGTGGACAGGTGCCAACGGAATCCTGGGAGCAAATGATTGCTGACCACAAGCATGAACCAATGGTTGAATCCAGAGACGCTGAGGATACCAGCTCAGAAGTCGATGAATTTCTTCACCATTATCGTCAGGAATTACTGGCCTGTTTGGATAGCTGTATTGATCAGGTGACCCAAAGCCGGATCCATCGTCTGCAATCTAAAAAACAGGGAAAAACCAAATCAGAACAGTTCCTGAAAGCCCTGAATCTGTTCCATTGTCAGGGAAGATCAATGGGGGAGATTGCCCGAGATTTGGGCCTGAAAGCTCAATATCAAGTGAGCCGACTGCTGGATCTGAAAGCCTTTCGAGCCGATATTCGTCAGCAATTATTGGTTGAATTGCGCGATCGCATCCTGGAACTCGCTAAAAACTATGTTGATACCCGACAATTAGCAGCCCTCGATCAAAACCTGGAAATTCTTCTAGATGAGCAGGTTTCTCAGGTGATTCAGGAAGCTGAGTCAGATTCTCATATTTCTAATCATCGTCCTCTAGGTAGTTTGTTTGCCCAGCGACTTTGTGGTCAGATTAAACCGGGGAAACCTGAAAACTTCAGATCAGGCTAGTTTCAGTTTTAATTTTAATTTTAATTTTAGTTTTAATGAAAATTACAACTGAAATTCTATCGACTGACATTAAATCAATCTTGATAATTATCTACCTGGTTATTGAGCAAATATTTTTAAAATTGCCCTTGTAAATATTGTTTCAGAATTTCTGTTTCAGAATTTCTGTTCAGAACCCTCTTGATAAACCTGTACTTTTAAACCCATACTTTTACGGTCTTACTTAAAGCTCTCTTTCAAAACTATTTTTTTAGGACTGCTCCTGTAAAATTATCCTTTCTAAATTAACTGCTTCACCTGAATTTAATCTCAAAAGTAGGAGATAAAGCAATGTATGACTTTTCTGCCCATTTTCCAGAAACCGACCTCGACTTCTCAATATTTCCGGTTCATTTTGATGGATCTGATCCGGGTCAAATTCAAGAACTTTCTCCCCAGCAAGTTCAACAAGCCGCTCAGCTCAGTCAGCCCATCCAGGACGTTTCCCGGCAGTGGCAGCATTATCTCAATGCCCTAGCCCTATCTGGGTTTGAAAATTGGCTGGCCAGTCGAGATCAAAATTTATCCATTGATCGAGAACATAGCTCAATTTATCAGCCAGAAATCGCTCAAATCATTGACTCGGTTTGTTGCGTGAAAGTGGGTCAATTCAAAATCTGTCTGATCAATTTTGGGAAACTGGCTGGTGAAACCGTGCAAGTTCCTCGAGCAATCTTCGATTTGCCGGAGTATACCGCTCACTTCTACGTGTTGATGAAGGTTCAAGAGGAGCTTGAAACTGTCATCATCTCTGGCTTTCTCTCCCATCAGACCTGGATAGAACAACAACACCAGGCCCCCCTTCAACCCAATCCAGACTGGACTTATTCGGTACCGTTTCACTGGTTTGATCCAGACTTGAATCGATTACTGCTTTACCTCCGATGTCTGGATGTTGTGGCGATTCCCTTACCAGAATCGGTCAGTCGTCAAGGGAGTTTAGTCGAGCTAGCCTCTGAACTGATAACCCGCCTCCCCCAACTCCAGCCTCAACCGGGCATCCTAACCCCACCCCTATGGAAAATTCTTTCCTGGGAGCAGGGCATAGTTGTACTCAGCCAACCTCAACTGCTGCAGTGGCTCTACAGTATCCAAAACCCAACCCTGGCTGTTAAGATGGATGCTGTTGCAATGGATGCTGAGATGGGCATTGAAGGGAGTACAATAGCTTCTTCTAGTCCAAAGCTCCTGATCCATTTGTCTGATCTCTTCAAGCTTCTGACCCTGCCAACTCTCAATGTTGAGGGCTGGCTGCGGAATCAACTAGATCCCATCGCCACTCAACTGTCCTGGATTTTGACTCCTCAATTTTCCCCTGCCCCTGGAATGCGCTCTACTTCCCCGCTGTCTTCATCATTATCTGCATCAGAGATGCGATTAGCTGAGGATGGGTATGCTGGAATGCTCCAGGCCTTAAAATCCCAGGGAGAAACGATTCCAGACCGGGCTCGTCTAGCCTATAGAGATATACAAGTGGGAGAGGTAGCACTCTGTTTAGGAGCCTTGACCTGGATTCTTGACCCGGAGGAAATACCGGAGTGGACTCTAACTTTGATTCTAGGAACCCCTACTGGTAACAGTTTGCCGGACGGATTAACCCTGAGAATCAGTGACACCACTGAGATTTTGCATGAGGCCAGGATTGCTCCCGAAGAAGAGTGTTCTTATTTATTTACTCGGGTTTCTGGAAGCTGGTCTGAGAAGTTCTTGGCCACAATTTCCCTACCATCCGCCTCAGAAATCACCTTGCCTCCCTTTGGCTTCAATCCAGCAGCAGAGATTACCCAGTCAAGTTCCTGAAAATCCAGTAAAACAGATACAAAACCCAATCAATAACCCAATCAAAACCGGGCAAAAACCACAGTACAAATGCAGGATCAGTAATGGAAGAAGCGATTCCCCTGGAATTCTGGCAGGGGGTTAAAGAATTTAACCGGGGAGATTTTTATGCCTGCCATGACACCCTCGAAGCGCTATGGATGGAAGCCATGGAGCCAGATAAACGGTTCTATCAGGGGATTCTACAAATTGCCGTAGGACTATATCACCTCAGCAATCAGAACTGGAATGGGGCTGTAATGTTGTTAGGGGAGGGTATCAGCCGATTGAACCCCTATCAACCTGAGTATTTTGAGATTCAAGTCACGTTGCTGATCACCCAAGCGGCTGATCTCCTGAGGGCGCTTCAGCAGGCTGGGGCAGATCAGGTTGGAGACTTTGTCGATGTCACTCAAAAAAAATCACTCCAGATTCAACGTCTTGATTCAACGTCTTAACTGAGATTCAGCCGGGTTTACGGTGTCTCTACCTGGAACGCAACTTTAGGATAACTTTAGGATTAAGTAGAATTAGTTAGAGCAGCCGAGACGGCTGTTTCCTAGCGCGCTTGCAGGCGCTTCTAAGCGTCTGTGCCATTTAGTGGTTAGTCAAATAGCCATTCTGGCTGTTTCCTGGCAGGAAAGATACCTGTACCACAGGATTTGCATCTGATTTGATCCGGATTTCTCAGAAGAGGACTATATCTAGAGACAGATATGTGTCAAGGATAAGTAATAAAATTTTGCAAAATCTGAAAATCTTTGTTACATTTTAAGCGTCATCATTGAATTACTAAATAGCAACTCTATGGCAATCTTTAATATCCTACCCAAGCCCGAGCCGATGCAGGCTAAGTCCCGGTCTTTTGATCTGAAAACTCGCTTAGATTGGGGCGAACCTGCCCTGACCATTGTAGATGTGCGGGACTTGAATTCTTTTAATGACTCTCATATTCAAGGTGCTATTTCTCTACCCATCGAAACCTTAGTAGAGCGGGCATCCGTGAATCTCGAAAAGAACCGCGATATTTACGTCTATGGTGAAACGGCTGAGCAAGCTGAAGAGGCGGTTAATCAATTACGGGAAGCTGGATACATCAATCTATCTGAACTGGTTGGGGGTTTAGAAGGCTGGAAAGCCGTGGGATATCCAGTCGAGACGATCACCAGAGCTAAATAGACCAATTGAAAGCTCAGTGAGTTTGCAGTCAATCTTCAGTCCATTTCACCCATCTTAAACCTTAAAGATACTGCAATGTCATGCCAATTGATCGGCCTCTGCAACCTTCTGTGGAGGCTTTTTTGATAAGGGTACAGTTATTCTAGCTACAAATCATTGCTACTACTAAGTTACAAACTTGAGTGACAACTTAGGGTACAAACTCTGTTACTACCCGATCCCCGGTCTGACCGCTGCTAACGGAGATGGTTTCATCTTTGAGCTCGCCAACAGCCTGGCTGCCTGTCAAGGTGAAAGGCGGATCAAGCTGGCGATAGATCACATTGCCCCTGGCTTGAAATTGCTGCCGATTGACAAACCAGATCAGTTCATCGGTGTTGAGTTGAGATTGGCGCTTTTCCCCCACACTCACCACATTGCCTCGAAGGGTAAAGGTCGGAGCATTGAGATCTCCCTGGGCCTGATTGGCCGTCAGGGTGACTTTTTCATCCCGATGAATAATCGTGGTGGGCTTGGGAGAACTAAGGGTCTGCTGTTGATAATTCCAGCTAATTTCATCACTTCCTATCTGCAAAGGCGGCTCTGAGAGGGCAAGCTGCGCTTTTTGATTGAGAGTGGCAATGCTGGTTTTCAGATTCAATTCTGCGGTTTCTGCTACCCCCCGATCCGTGATCGTTTGGTCTTGATAGCGATCCAGGGTAATTTTGCGATCGCTGATCAGGGTCTCTGGTTCCAGATTCCAGATCACGTGATCCGTTCGCATTTGCACCACCGGATCCTTGGAGGTGACCACCACCTGATTCCAGAACTCTACCCGTTTGTCCCGGGTAAAGACTTGAGCTTCGGTGGCGATTGCCTGGGCCTGTTGATGATCCCCTGTCACTCCCTGACGTACCACCAGGATTTCCTGATCAATCAACCATTCCAGCTCTTTTCCCTTGAGAACAATGCCATTTCTCAAATCAGTCGCCGTAATATTGTCCTTTAGAAAAATGCGTTTGCTATCTTGGTGAATTTCTCCAGACTCCGCCTTCATCCGATAGATTAGCTTACCATCCTGAAACATCTCCCCCTCAGGTTTGACAATCTTAGCAACCTTTTGATCGGGGCTATAGCGAACCTGCTTTGAATTAATTTTCCAGATCAATTCTCCCGCCTCATTGGCCTGCTCCAAGGTGACTTCATCCAGGGTCAGATCGCTACTAAATTCCTCTTCTGATGCTTCACTACTCGGATTAGTCGGCTGGGGATCAGAGGAAGTACCCGGTTGACGGCATCCTCCTGATATTATTAGAATCAAGATTAGCACAGTGACTTGCCGAGATCCTACCAGACTAAACGTTCGCCGCTGATGATTTGAGAGCATTACAATTCCCAATTGGCGCAGTTAAACTATCTTGTACTCAAGCCTGGACTTGATGCTCACGGCCCTTCAACTTGCCCATCCATCAACGTAATTCCAGTCAAAGGACGATAGCTATAGCCAGGGCTGCGGGGATGCTTTTGGACATCCTCTTTGATCATTTCCAGATCAATATAGCGATCTGCCACGTTGATCAAACTATCACTGGTCATTGAACGCAGGCTAACCACCTCCACCCGCACCCCACGATAGCCCACGCAATCCACCGCATAGGCCAGATCCCCATCTCCACTGACCAAGACTGCTGTATCGTAGGAACCCACCAGGGCTAACATATCAACCGCAATTTCAACGTCTAGATTGGCTTTCTTTGATCCATCGGGCAGTTGAACTAAGTCCTTGGAAATCACCCGATAGCCATTCCGTCGCATCCACAGCAGAAATCCCTGCTGTTTTTCATTGGTTCGATCAACCCCCGTGTAGAAAAATGAACGGAGAAGACGAGACCCAGAGGTCAGTCGGCAAAGCAGCTTCGTATAGTCAATTTCAATCCCAAGCTGCAATGCAGCATAGAATAGATTGGAGCCGTCAATAAAAATTGCTACCCGACCGCGATTTTCTAAAACCTGTTCTGGTGTGAAAACCTCACCATGTTTAACTGCATTAAGCATGTATTCATACCTCTACTTTTTAAAAAAATTTTGAAATTTTGATTAATGATCAAACCAGATGATAGAAAAACTAAAAAAAATTAATTAAAACTTCGCTTTTGCTTTATCTCTGCTTTATCTTTACTTTACTTTCACTCAGAATGGGAACCGTCTAAAGCACTACTCTCCAAACGCTGGAAGATCGGCTGAGGCTTTGCTAAAACCTGACCGACTGGGAGGACTCCCCAACAGCTATGATCCTTAAATGGAGCGACTTCCAGACAGTTAACTAAATTGTCAAAATCAACACCATAGCCGAGTTGTTGATAGATTGCACTGCTAATACCCGGAACAATTGGAGACAGAAAATAGGCAGCTAATCTGACAGACTCTAGAACAGAATACAGTACCTCCTGAAGTCTGTCGAGTTTTCCTTGCTTATAAAGTGCCCAAGGCGCTTGGTCATCAATGTACTTATTACAGGCTTGGGCGATCGCTAAAATTTCAGAACAAGCTTTACTAAAGGCTAAAGTATCATAGGCTCGAGTCACCCTTTCTTTTAATCTAGCACCCATTTCTGGTAACGGGTTATCTTGATAGCTTCCTGACGGTTGTAGCCCCTGTGGAACATAGCCTGCAAAGTATTTATGAGCCATTCCAAGGGTACGATTCAGAAGATTTCCCAGGTCATTGGCAATGTCCGCATTGAGGGTATTGATAAATCGATCTTCTCGATAGTCTCCATCCTGACCGAACTCAATTTCCTTGAGGAAATAGTAGCGTACCGCATCAGCACCAAATTGATCGACTAATTGAAAGGGATTTAAAGTATTTCCCTCAGTTTTCCCCATTTTTCTGCCTTCTTTGGTCAAAAAACCGTGACCGAAAATCCGTTCTGGAGTTGGCAACTCGGCTGACATTAACATTGCTGGCCAATACACGGCATGAAACCGTAAAATATCTTTGCCAATTAAGTGCAGGTTAATTGGCCACCGATTTGATAGAGCATTCGCTAGGTTTGGTTCACTTTCCGGATCGAGCAGAGGTGTAATATAACCCAACAACGCATCAAACCAGACATAAAGTGTATGGTTGGGATCAGCCGGAACCGGGAAACCCCAGTCTACATTGACCCGAGAAATCGAGAAATCTTGCAATCCCTGGCTGACAAAATTTAAGACTTCATTGCGGCGTGCCTCGGGTTGAATAAAGTCAGGCTGAGCTTGATAAAGGGCTTCAAGCTGAGATTGATAACGGGAAAGGCGAAAAAAGTAGTTTTGTTCATCCCGCCATTCCACCTGCTTCTGGGTATGAATTGGGCAGTATTTTTCGTGAATCAAATCCCGCTCCTCTTTAAATTCCTCGCAGGAAACGCAATACCACCCGGTTTGCTGGCTCAGGTAGATATCTCCTTTTCCCCAGACCCGTTGAAAAAACTCCTCGACGATGGCTTTGTGGGACGGGGCGGTCGTCCGACTGAAGCGGTCGTAGTTAATGTTTAGCCGCTTCCATAACTCTATAAACTGGGCAACAATGCGATCGCAGTGTGCTTGAGGCTCACATTCAGTGCTTTTGGCGGCTCGCTGAATCTTTAGACCATGCTCATCGGTTCCGGTAATCAGCAACACGGAGTAGCCTTGAAGTCGCTTAAATCGACCTAGGGCATCTGCCGCCATGGTAGTGTAAGCACTCCCGACATGGGGAACGTCATTCACATAGTACAGGGGAGTCGTTAGGGTAAATAGGGGGGAGTTGGACGCAACTGATGTCATAAAACCATAAATTTGTTAGATGAGAACTGACGGATAAGAATGGGCTAAGGAGTAAATATTAACACTGGCCTCTTTACAGATGATTAACCTGGAGCGAAAAATAGAGGGGAACCTGGATCCCATAATCCACCAGCGGGGCAAACTCATTAGAATAGCCTATGAAACCAATCAGTTTTGCTAAAGTTCAATGACTAACCATCGTGCATCACTGATCAATTGTGGTCTCGGATAGCCCATCCAGGCAGTTACTATATCTTGGTGGAGTCCAGCCCTGGAGCCCCTTTCAATCTCTTCTAAGCATACTTAGAAGTTTTCTGAAATATCATGTTCAAAAGTTGTATTCAAAAGTTGCATTTCTAGACGTGATAGGCATGTGCAAAAGTTCAAGTTCAAAAATTCAAGTTCAAAAATTCAAATTCAAAAGTTCGAAGCAAACCAGTTTAAAGCACAGGTTCTTAGAGTTGCAGGTTCAGCCAGTCCCTAAACACTTTGTACTCATCATACCTCAAAGGTTAGACTGTACTGTTCAGGACAGTGAGTCAGGACAGTTAAATTTTATATCCCTAACATATTAATTCCGTAACTAAGTAGCTAGGCACAATTAATTAGAAGATACATGTAGGGGGTTGAAGGGGCACTGCCCCCTTCCTGGGGCAAAGCCCCAGACCC